>JBDRGH010000050.1:0-7356 GCA_043818015.1 Pseudomonadota bacterium | reverse complement strand
ACATAGCCACAATTGGTGAACGTGCCAACTGGGAGACGGTAGAGCGATATATCCAAAGACAAGGGCAGTCCAAAACAGACCTTCGTCAGCTCAAACTATTCGATATTTGATACCCTGTAGCTTGCTGCAGGGTAGTTCATTGGTATATAAGGGGGCGTTTGATTTCGACGATCAAAGAAAGTAAATGAGACAGAACGAATAGGGCAAATCTTTTCTGGGGAGGAGGCAGGGCTTTTTGTCCTGTTTTTTTATGCAGATTTCGGGGTACGTTTAAAATGAAAAGACTACTGGGTGGTAAGAGGGGGTTGGAAATTCTATCAAGGTTTGAATATTCAACCATCCTTGTGATCGGCGATATAATGGTAGATCAGTTTATATGGGGGAAGGTGTCGAGAATCTCTCCTGAAGCACCCGTTCCCGTAGTGAATGTTACCTCGGAGAGTCTTCGTTTAGGCGGAGCCACTAATGTTGTAAACAACATCTGCTCTTTGGACGGAAAGGTACTGGTTTGTGGGGTGGTTGGAGACGATGATACGGGGGAAAAACTGACTAACAACCTCCGGGTTTTGGGGATTGACACCGATGGTGTAATTGTTGAAAGGGGTCGTTCTACGACGGTCAAGACAAGAATAATAGCCCATAGTCAGCAGGTAGTTAGATACGATCGTGAAGATACTTCTGAGATAAACCTCGATAGTGTTCAAAAAATCATTTCGTACCTCAGAAAGAATTTGGAAAGTCTAGATGCCGTTATTATCTCTGACTACGGAAAGGGAACAATCTCTCGCGAACTCGTTCGGGAAGTCATCCGTCTTGTTAGAGACAACGGGAAAGTTATAGCGGTTGACCCTAAAGTAAACAATTTTTCTTTCTACCGAGGTGTTACGGTAATTACCCCTAATAATAGTGAAGCCAGTCAAGCGACTGGTATTGAGATTAAAGACAAGGAGTCATTGCTGCGAGTTGGGGAGATTTTATTGAATAAATTGGCCTGCAAATCGCTCTTGGTGACTCGTGGTGAAGAAGGTATGACACTGTTTGAAAGTAATGGTCATATAACTCACATCCCCGCCCAGGCAAAAGAGGTCTATGATGTTACAGGCGCCGGTGATACAGTAATAAGTGCCCTTACGCTGGCATTGACAGCGGGCGCTACTTTGAAAGAGGCTTCAGCTATCGCCAACTATGCGGCCGGGATTGTAGTCGGAGAGGTAGGAACGGCAACAGTGACCAGGAATGAATTGATAAAGGCAATAAAAGGAAAGTAATGTCAAAAAATGAGCAAACCGAGGGCTCCTCAGCCAGTTAAATTGATAGCTGGCGTATTTTCACAAACCCAAGAATTGATTGCAGTGGCTATAGGAGAGTTGTCTAAGAAATTCGGTAGGACTGATTTTATTTCTGAGATATTCCCTTTTGAATCAACGTCCTACTACGAGAAAGAGATGGGTAAAGGTTTGATCCGTAGGTTCTTCTCGTTTGATAAGATGGTTTTACCCCATAGGCTGCCCTCTATAAAACTCTATACCAACAAGTTAGAGGAAGCTTTTTCTGACGCACAGAGAAATAGAAGGCTGAACGTTGATCCCGGTTACATTTCTTTAAGTCATCTCATACTGGCAACCGGAAAAGGGTATGCTCACCGACCGTACTTAAGAGATGGAATATATGCTGATTTGACCCTAATATTCAGGGACAAAAGCTTTCATGCCGTAGATTGGACGTATCCAGATTACAGTTCCAACGACGTAATAGAATTGATGAATACGATCAGACGAAAATATGTATTTCAACTTAAAGGGATAAAGAGAAGAAAATTATGTTGAAGAGTATGACTGGGTATGGATCGGGGGAATGTGTTTTTGAAGAGGGCCGTGTAGCCGTTGAGGTTAAGTCGGTCAATCACAGGTACCTTGATATCTCTTGCAGGGTGCCTCGAAGGTTTTCTCACCTGGAAAATGAGGTAAGAAAGGCTATCTCCAAGAGATTCTCACGGGGGCGTTTTGATGTTGGTGTTCAATCAGATTTTACGAGAGAAGAGAATCAAAGGTTTGAGTTGAATCTTCCGTTAGCCGAAGAGTACTGCTCGGTTTTGAAAGAGCTGAAGGAAAGATTGCATCTAAGGGATGATATCAGCTTAAGTTTACTGGCAAGCGTTCGAGATATAATCCTTGTTAAAGAGGTGGAATCTAAACAGGACGAGAAGGAGAAAGCATTTAACACGGCTTTCAACGTTGCCTTAGATTCGCTCGAAGAGATGAGGAAATGTGAAGGGAAGACCCTTTGCAAAGACTTCTCAGAGAAATTGGATGGCATTAAAAGGCTCATTGATGATATCATTGTTAGAGCCCCGCAAGTTTTGCTAGCTTATAGAGATAGGCTTGCCAAAAGGGTGAAGGAACTAACTGGGGCTTTCGCAGTTGATGCTCAACGACTTGATCAGGAGATAGCCTTCCTGGCAGAACGGAGTGATATTACTGAAGAGTTAGCTCGTATAACAAGCCACCTTGAGCAATTCGGGTCGATGATGAATACAAATGGAGCTGTAGGAAGGAAATTGGACTTTCTACTTCAAGAGATAAATCGTGAAGTCAACACCATAGCATCCAAGGCCAGCGATGCCGAGATTTCACAGAAAGTTGTGGAAATAAAAAGCGAACTGGAAAAGATAAGAGAACAGGTTCAAAATATAGAATAGTTTATCACGTGTTCTAAATTCTATGAAATTGGAGGGTTCTGATGGGTTTAAAATTATTGAATATCGGGTTTGGAAATGTGGTTGTGTCCTCGAGAGTAGTAGCGATCGTGTCCCCTAACTCTGCTCCCATGAAGAGGTTGAAAGACGAGGCGAAAAAGGAGCGAAAACTGGTGGATGCCTCTCAGGGGAGGAAGACCAGGTCGATTATTATCACTGATAGTAACCATGTGATACTTTCTGCAGTTCAAACCGAAACGGTTGCTCAACGGTTCGAGTCTGAACATGATTGAAAGACGATTTAGTCAAAACGAGGGAGTGGGAGACTAAGCCCAAATCCTGCTAGACTCATCCAAATGCATAAAGAGGGACTTTTATATATCATATCAGCTCCATCTGGTGCTGGCAAAACATCCTTATGTAGAGAGGTTGTAAAACTCTTTCCTACTCTATACCACTCAGTATCGCACACTACGAGGTCTCCCAGACCGGGCGAGAAGGATGGTGAGGATTACTATTTTGTCTCTCAAGAGAAATTTCAGGAGATGGTGGATAGTAGAAGATTTGCTGAATGGGCTGAGATTCACGGTAACAGATATGGAACAGCTGACGATTTGTTAAAGGAGTACCAGCGTAAAGGTATTGACATAATCCTCGACATAGACGGACAGGGGGCTAGGCAACTCAAGAATAAGTACCCAGATGGTGTCTATATATTTATTCTTCCTCCATCATGGAAGGATTTGGAGGAAAGATTAAGGGCAAGGAAGACGGACAGTGACGAGGACATCAAGAGACGATTGGAGAATGCCAAAGAAGAACTTCGATACCTAGTTCACTACGATTACATCGTCGTAAATGATGATTTTGACACGGCAGTGTCTATGGTAGCGTCTATAATAATTGCTGAAAAATGTCGGAGAGAGAGGGCCTTACCGCAAGTCAAGGATCTCTTTCAACTACCCTAAGGGCTGGTAGCTTTGAAAAAGTGACCCTTTTCGTTTCAGCATCCATTTTTGCCCCGTCAGAGGCTGGTTCCCTGAAAGAATAATGAATTCGCACTCGGGAGTACTTTTTCAAAAGAATATGGCCGTTGCAAAGCTCTCGCATTTTTAACCTCGTTCAGATAATCTAGGGGGCAATTTAGTGTTAGTCAAGGGGAGTGATCCGAGGGATAGGCTTATTGTAGCCTTGGATGTCGATAACCTTACGGATGCCCGGAGACTCGTGCGGCAACTCAGGGATTATGCCGGAATTTTTAAGGTGGGGAAGCAACTCTATACAAACGCTGGGCCAGAGGTTTTAGAGATAATCCGCGAAAACGACGGAAAGGCATTCTTAGACCTCAAGTTTCATGATATTCCTAATACAGTTGCCAAAGCCGGGCAGGAGGCTGTCAAGCTGGGGGTGTTCATGTATAACCTTCACGCCCTCGGTGGGTTCGATATGATGAAGATGGCGGTTGATCTCACTCAGGCTAAGGCTGAGGAGCTAAGTGTTCCAAGGCCTATCATATTGGCAGTGACAGTACTCACCAGTTTAAGTGAGAAAGATCTTAAGGAGATTGGGATCAACTATTCATTAGATGAGGAAGTTATCCGTCTCGCTCTGCTTTCCAAAAAAGCCGGGATTGACGGTGTCGTAGCCTCTCCCAGAGAGGTAAGGATACTCAGAGAAAGGCTTGGTAAAGACTTTGTGATTGTGACTCCAGGCATAAGACCAGAGACTTCAACTACGGATGATCAGAAGCGCGTTATGACTCCAAAAGAAGCGATATTAGCGGGTTCAGATTTTATAGTTATAGGTCGCCCCATAATTCAAGCTGCCAACCCGGTTGAATCGGTTAAACAGATCCTACAGGACATAAGGAGCTTACCCCCGAAGTAGGAGTTCATGTTGTCATCTCCGGGAAAGGATCAAGATGAAATTTGGAATATTTGGTGATATACACGGTAGAATAGAGTATACAACTATTTTGACGATAGAATTATTCAAGAAGATCGTTGAATCCATAGATGTGGACGCTATCCTTCAGGTCGGGGATATGTGTTATTATCCGTGGTCTTATTCAAAACCCATATACTGGATATACGGTAATAACGATATGGTGGAGATTATTGAGGATATCGAAACGGGGAGGAAGGATATTGAGAACCTCAGAAACATCAAAACTGGTGAAGTGTTAAGTTTTCAAAAGGGTGACCAATCAATACGGGTTTCAGGGTTGAATGGGGGCTATGACGGCATATATTACTCATGGGAGAGGTCTGAACTGGACACGAGGAACCTTAGAAACTACTTTATAAAGAGAGATGTGGAAGCGTGTTCCGTATTGAAAAACATAGATATTTTTTTAACACATCAATGCCCTTCTGGGATGGATTTTGGAAGAGGCTTGGATAAGGATTTAGGGGCTGCTCCTATAAGAGAGTTGGTGGATAGGATCAATCCAAGATTTGTGTTTTGTGGTCATTTGCATCGTTTTAAAGAGGTAGACTATAATGGAACCAGAATATACACCCTGAGCCAGGTCAAGGAAGAATACTATGTCCTTGATACTGAAACGGAAGAGCTCGAGAGAATCAAGACAGATCCTCAACTGGTGAGGGGTTAGTGTAGTCTGATATCGTGTCGAAAAACTGGATATCTTCTCGTTTCGGTTCCCTCTTTAAAGTCTAGCTGGGTGACTCCTTGGATGGTTAATTGCCATCCCTTGTGTTCCAAAAAAGTTTTTCCCATTCGTCTAAAAAGAGATGCTCTTTCGAATCTTGCAGGTAGTCCCGTATTCTCTCTAAGTTGAAATCCCCCAAAGTTTCGACTCCGAAATTTCTGCTCCAGAGCTTTTTCACCCGGTGTTGCTTTTGAATATCTCTGTGTCTCCGCATGATGAGAAATGAGGTGCGCTCTCTTATGTCTTTAACGACATGAGGTACGAAATGAGTTGGCCTCGTGCCCAGAATTACATGGGCATGATTTGGGTGAATAACGAGACCAAAAAGCTCATATCCCTTTGTGACCGTAATCTCTTTAAAAATTGCCTCCAATTCCGTTGCTATTTTATGGGTAATAAGTGGTCGATACTTGGGTGTAAAGAGAATTAGGTGGTAACAAATTCTGTATACAAAGTTCAAAGATTTCTCCCACTGGGTCGCTCTTGAAGGCTGGAAATAGGAATATAGGATCGTTTCACTCATAATTTCCTCCGAAAAGACCATGTATTTCACTCCTCACAGACGCATCTTCTGGCCTCACATTTTGGGCATCCCGGCACATACTTCCTCGAAGCTTGGTCCAGATTAATATTGCATAGATTAGCCAAGCTGACCAACCAGGCAAAGACATCTGCAAACTCCTCCTCTTTTTCCTTCTGGTTTCCCTTTCTAATGGATCTGGCCAGCTCCCCGATCTCCTCCATGAACCAGAGAAAGGTTCCCTGAATTCCCCTATGGCTGTCTTTTTCAAAATAGGTCTTTTTAATACACTCTTGAAAAAATTCGAGCTCCATTATTTTTCTCCTCGATTCCTGCTCCCGAAGCGTCTGAGCGATAATCCGGTTCAAAATTTAAAAGGTGTGCATACGCATCCTCAAGATGACTTGTTCGGTACCAACATCCGGCTCCAGTACTCTCGTTGGCATTCATCCCGAAGGCCGCACCTCCTTCCTCCATCCGGACTCTTGTAGGGTAGCTTAGAACTTTAACCAATTTTATCTTGTTAGTCAACCGGTTATGTCCACTGGAGTTTCCCGAATTTATAGTGAACTCCTTTGTCTCATGGCGAAATAGGCTCCCGCAGTGGGGTACCCAGCGGGAGTGAGCCCCGAAAGGGCCGTGTGGAATAAGCTGTTGCCCGAACAAAAATTCCTTTGAGCGGTCATTAAAAGGTTTTTTGCGAATAAATCTTGGCGAAGCGAAAGATGAGCGATTTCAGCTGTCTGACCCGCCACAGGCGGGGAGTTTTGAAATCGCCTGGAGCAAGCCTTAGATTTCTGCTTTGCAGTGTTCGCCCTTCGAAGCGGCCCTGCGAAGACTTGTACTATCAAAAAACGTTTTGGACAAAGCGAAAAGGGATTTGGGCAACAGACTGGGAACCAGTAACCAAAGGGGATAAAGGGGTTCACTTAAATAATGCCAGATTAGTAACAAAATCATGGTGCTCCGAAAATACTTCGCCAGAAACTCGGGAGACTCCTGAAAAGCCTGTTAGTGCAATATGATTATGTCATCCCTCCGTGAAATGATGTCAGAAGAGAAGCACCCAAAGAAGTTGCTTCATGAGTGGAGAGGTGACATTCACCATGAAAGAAGTGAGTCGCCACAGTATCACACAATCCCTGTTGGAGGGAAGGATGGTCAATAGAGAGGGGGCACGAGCTGTTGGAGTGAACCCCATTGAGTGTATAAAATGTGATAGAGTATTAGACGGGATCTTTACCCTACAGAGGGAGAAAGGATCATACCATGAAATGCAGAAGTTTGACTCAAGGTTATAAGAGATGAATTATTGAGTCCCGATAAAATCGGGATGAAACCGTTCCCACGATAGAATCCCGCAGGCAGTATAACACTTCTTCGGGTCAGCTACACATCTGGGAAAGGCAATATATTGAAGGAAAGCTGGACTCTGACCCCTCCAAAGAGGCTGAATTGGCTGCCCGAATT
>JBDRGH010000049.1:0-2529 GCA_043818015.1 Pseudomonadota bacterium | reverse complement strand
GACAGTCATCAGTCTCTAACCCCCAAATCGTATAAGGGTGATTATGATGGTGTCTTTCTTTAGTTCCTGAATTTACAGGACGAGCGAGGAAGACACCCTTTTGTTTTCATACTCATGCAACGACCGGAGCGGTAAGTATAGCGGATTTGGGCATCTTACCTGTTGGCCGAGACGCATGAGATACGTGAACCAGGGTAATGAACTTAAAACAACACTAACTAATTTTATTTTGATAATCGACATAAATAAAATCAAATAACGCTTGGCAAAGCACAAGAAAACTCTAAAGGAGGTACATTCATGAATGCCCGAACTCAAATATTAAAAGACAACGTAGTCATCAAGACACACAGAAACGTAGCTCGGGGGCTGGAAAAAGAGGAAGAGGGCATACCGTTTCGACCCGAGATGGAGGTTAAGCTCTGTCTTGAGCGTGCCCATTTACTAACGGAGTCATATAAGCAGACAGAGGGTGAACCAATGGTGACGAGGAGGGCAAAGGGTCTTGCCCGGATACTCGATGGGATGACCATATACATACAGCCTCATGCGCTTATCGTGGGCAATTTCGCCAGTAGGCCTGAGTGTGTCACTCATTATCCTGATCTTCAGTGGAAGTGGCTTGAAAAAGCCGTAAATGATGGGTATCGGGATATACTGAGCGACGAGGAGAAAGAGGAGTTGAGAGGGATTCACGAATATTGGAAGACCAGGGCAGTTCACGGTATGGAGCGAGATCTTCTTCCTGAGGAAATAAAACCATATTGGTCGTTTAATGGGGCGCTCATGTGGACGTATCAGTGGGCAATGGCCACTCCTGATTACGAGAAGGTATTTCATAGCGGTATCAAGGGGATAAGGAAAGAAGTTGAGGGTAAGTTAAGGGAGGTCAAGGCCTCGTTTTCTCGTAGCAGGATAAGTAGCAAGGAATATGTTGAGAAAAAGAGATTTCTCGAGGCAGTTATTATAACTTTGGATGCATTTACCAGGTGGGCTGTGAGGTATTCGGTGCTGGCCGAGAATTTGGCTTTGGTTGAATTGGACGAGCAGAGGAAAAGAGAATTGGGCGAGATATCCGAGATTTGTGCCTGGGTATCTGAGAATCCGCCGAGGACCTTTCGGGAGGCTATACAGCTCTTTTGGTTTATTCATCTGATTGTTGACTATATAGAGGTGCCTCTGGTTGGTTGTGGCATCAGGTTTGATCAGACATTTTATCCCTTTTATGAAAGAGACTCTCGCGAAGGAAAGACCACCCGGGAGGAGGCCCAAGAGTTAGTGGAGTGTCTGTGGTTGAAGTTTCTGGAGACAGGGTTTCTTCATCCTCCTATATGGTCTGGCGCCGGTGGTGGTGGATTGGGGTGGCAGACCCTGACCATAGGTGGTGTGAATGCTGAGGGTGAGGATGTTACAAACGAGATGACTTACATAGTTTTGGATGCTACCAAGTCTACTCAGACGATACAACCCCCTCTTGCGTTGAGGTGGCATGATAAGACCCCCAGGGAGCTGGTACTCAAGGCAATTGATGTTCTCAGTACTGGGGTTGCCCAGCCTGCTTTGTTCAGCGATAAGGTTATTATCCCCAGATACATAGAGATGGGGGCTCCCCTGGCGGAGGCTCGCGACTATTCTATTAACAACTGCATGTATCCTATAATCCCTGGCAAGAATGTCACCACTCGAACACAAGCGGGAGGTGCGATATTTTTACCGAAGTGTTTAGAATTGGCTCTAAATCAGGGCAGGGACATGAAGACAGGTCAGCTTATAAGTCTGGAAACCCCTGATCCTAGTACGTTTACGTCCTTTGAGGAGATCCGGGATGCAGTACTAGAGCATTACGGTTTCTACTGTGACAAGGCTTTTCATATCAGTAATATCGCAGATGCCCTTTATGAGGAGTATTTGCCCCGTCCTTTCTTGTCGGCTCTTCTCGACGGCTGTGTCGAGAGGGCAGAAGACCTGCGAAAGTGGAACTATTTGTCTTGGAGGACCCTGGGGGTTGCTGGAACGATTAATGTTGCCGATGCCTTAGCAGCAGTGAAGAAGCTCGTCTTTGAAGAGAAGAAGCTCACCATGGATGAGTTGATCGATATTCTCAAGAATAATTGGGCAGGAAAAGAAGAGATACGAAGCATGTTTCTGAACGATGCCCCTAAATTTGGTAATGATGATGATTACGTTGACTTGATAGCCAGAGACCTGTATTACAGGATAGCAGAAGAAACAAAGAAATATAAGACCTATCACGGGACTCCTGCTTTTATTGACGGCAGTATAGCATCGGCCCCTTACTCTTTTGCTATCGGCACCTGGGCCACCCCTGATGGGAGGCGAGCTGGGGATGCTTTTCATGATGGGACTATATCCCCTGAGACGGGGATGGACACGAGGGGGCCTACGGCTGCTCTCAAATCGATTGCGAAGGTGGATCCGTTGAAGTCATGGAACCATTTGTATAATCAGTCATTTACAGGTCAATTCCTTCGAGGGGAAAACGCAGCTATTTTCGCTGATTATCTCAAG
>JBDRGH010000048.1:0-2488 GCA_043818015.1 Pseudomonadota bacterium | reverse complement strand
GACTATATTATGAAAGATCTGAAACAAACAGATCCACGGATCGGCATCATATGTCAGGATGATGAAATAGGAAGGGACACCATGAGGGGCTTGAATGCGGCTCTCAAACTCTACGGTTTGAAGTTGGCAGATAAAGAGGTTTATAAAAGTGGGGCTGTAGATTTCACTTCCCAGGTGTTAAACCTTAAAAGGGCGAAGGCTAACTTTGTAATCCTCTCTATGACCACGAGCGAACCACCCCTGGTTTTCAAAGAGGCAAGGAAGTTTGGTTATTCTCCTCAGTTCTTTGGAAGTGTGGGTTTGGCTTCGGATAAAGTGGTCGAAGTATCGGGAGAAGACTCAAGAGGTCTCCTTGTGATTACAAATGAGGCAAGGCCGGATTCTGATGTTCCGGGGGCTGTAGAATATAGAAAGAGCATGGAAAAGTATCAACCGGGCACAAGGCTAGATTTTTATTCCTTGGCTTGCTATGGGGTTGGGATGGTCTTTGCTGAGGGGGCTAGAAGGTGTGGTAAAGACCTTACCGCGGAAGGGCTCGTTACTGCTCTGGAGACGCTCAACAAATTCGAGACAGGAGGGATATATGCTCCAATCACATTCGGGCCGAATATGAGAGATTCAGTAAATTCTGGCTATTTTCTGAAGGCGAATCCAGAAAAAAAGACGTACGACGTTTTCGATCCAACCTGGAGAGAACCTACCCCATTGAAATGAGAGTTGGCGCGGTCAAGTTTTCACATCTTGGGTCTTGACTTTTTAAGGAAAATCTCGTAAGTGAGCAAAGGGGAGCAGGATGATCCATTTAGTTTAAAGGGGGGGGCGAAGTTTTATGAGTGAGAAAAAAGAAGTAGCCATGGACATCGATAGCGATCAGCTTTTGACCGAGAGAACCCAATCTGGTTTTAAGGTCAAAAAGATCTACGGTCCGGAGGATGTAAAAGATATAGATTATGATCGCGATATAGGTACATCCGGCAGCGTACCCTATACGCGGGGCAAATATAAGGACATGTACCGTGGCAGATTGTGGACAAAACAGAAGACCATCGGCTTCCAATCGGGTGAGAAGACATGTGAGAGGATCAGATGGCAGATTGAGAAGGGGATAACCTCCGTGCGAATCGTTCCAGACGCCCTGAATATGGGTGGGGTGGATGCTGACCACCCCCTTGTTAAAGACACCTTAGGCCACGGAGGTCCTCCACGGTATGCCATGCACATACTGGAAGAAGAACTTAAGGGGGTTTCTCTGCTGGGAGGGTTGTTTGAGTTCAACGCCGCAATCGCTCCGTGGAATGATGTCTGTATTTATTGCATGTTTATCGGTATCGCTGAAAAGAGGGGCATTGATCTGGCCAAGTTGAGAGGGGCTATGGTAAATGACCCTATTCACACCTATGGATTTGAGATGTGTGTTTGGCAGCCCTTTGAGATGGCCTGGAAACTCACGGTCGACTCGATGGAATTTGCGGCGAAACATACCCCACTATGGCATTCAGTCTGTCCCTGTGGATATGATATGAGGGAAACCGGTGTTGATGTGGTGCAGGAACTGGCCCTGGTCCTGGCTGAGAGAATTGCCTACATTGACGCCGTAATGGAACGTGGAGTTGCCTTTGAGGATATTGCTCCACGGATCCCTCTTGCGTTCAGCGGGGAGATAGACTTCTTTGAACAGATTTGTAAGCTGAGAGCCGCAAGGAGGATGTGGACGAAGATAGCTAACGAAAGGTACGGCATAACTGATCCTCATGCTCTGAGGGCGTCATGTAATATAAAGACTGCCGGTTCTTCTATGACGGCACAACAACCGATATACAATGTTATAAGGCTCACCATTGAGGCACTCTCAGGGGTTTTAGGTGGTGTGAATTCAATAGAACTGTCCGGATTTGATGAGGCCCTGGCTTTACCGTCCAAGGATGCTGAGATGATCAATATGGGAATTCACAATATCATTGCCCATGAAACAGGGGCCCCTCTGGTTACAGACCCATTAGGGGGTTCCTATTATGTCGAGTGGTTTACAAGCGAGATAGAGAAGGAGGCATTTGAGTATTTAAGGAAGATTGACGAGATAGGTGGCGTCGTGAAGGCTTTTCAGAAAGGATGGATTCAGGAGGAGGTAAGAAAGGCTATCCTTAAGCGCCAAGAGGAACTGGACAAGAAAGAGAGGGTCTTAGTCGGCGTAAATGCGTTTGAAGAGCTGGCAGATGAAGAGGTTCCAGTGAGGCTCTATGAGTATCAGAACCAGGAAGCACGTTCAGAGCGGCCACTGCACGAGTGCATAGAGTTCAAAAATACTCAAACTATTCAAAGAGTATAAAAGGGTTTATTGGATCTGGAAGAGAGTCTAAGCAATAATGAGAATCCGATGAGTCTAATTATCGATACCTTGGAAGCCGAGTCCACTTATCGTGAATTGCCGTGGGTTATAAGGGAGGCCATGGGATTCGCATATGACCCGTTTAATATGATTGAGAGGCCA
>JBDRGH010000047.1:0-2273 GCA_043818015.1 Pseudomonadota bacterium | reverse complement strand
GAGTCCATGCCTACGAGAACGCTCACCATCCTCAGAAACCATATTTAACAGGTGGGTGACCTCAAGTTTTTTCATTGCCCTATAGTATGAGAGGGCACTTTCTTTACCGCCGCTCCAGGAAACAAAGGCCTTCAATTTTGTAGTTCCTCATTCTGTGACACCTCCGCAAACCTTGCAGAGATAGCTGCGTTGGCGTATTTCTGCACCGGGGGCAACCGCTTACTCTTCCCGCTTTTTCTGGAACAGCATTTCACCAACCCCCGACCGGTAACAACCAGCCCAACCTCTTCAGGCCTTGCGCGAATCATAGTAAGGAAGTCTTCAACTGAAAAATGGTTCTTCTCCCATTTACTACGAAAATAAAACCTCTCATCTGCAAGTTATTTTCATGCTTCGTGGTGCCCCATGGGGCATGAGGGTTTAGTTGGTGAACCCTCTTAATCCATCAACTAATTTGGAGATGATCTTGAAAAATAGACTGAAGCAGACAGCAAAGACATTACATTTGGTCACAACCCTATCGTACCGTCAGAAAGATACCTTTATACCACCATAAGCAGAAAACCCTTTCGTCCCATAACCCTTAACCTGCTCATAGTCTTCATCAAACAGATTTTCCAGCCTTCCAAAGAGCTGAAAGTTTTTGGTAAAATCGTACGCGGCGCCTAAATTTACAATGGTATCACTTTCCAGGGTTACATCCCCAGCCGGCCAGGTCGTGAAATCCTTGTCGTGTCTTGTCCCAAGATACAACACGTTCAGATTGATGTTGCCCTTTCCCAAGAATCGATGATTAACTGTCAGGTTCCACTTGTCCTTTGCCCTCCGAAGCAATGCCTCACCGGTATCCTTATTCTTCGTATCCGTTCTCGTATAATCGATTCGTATATCTAAGTTATTCGTTGGCCGCACCGAAACAAATGCTTCCACCCCATCCGCCTCGGCCTTTGACACGTTCTGATACTTAGAGGTGCCATAATCATATATAATCAGATTGTCAAACTCATTAGCAAAATAGGTAACACCTGCACTGACTTTCCTTTCCGCAAACGACTGTTCTACACCCACATCCCAGCCGGTACTCTCCTCCGGGTTAAGGTTTTCGTTCCCGTACTGGGAATAGAGTTGGTAGAGAGAAGGGGCTTTGAAGCCTGTCCCATACGTGGCCTTGATCTTTGTGTCAGTCTTCCTGAAAAGATAAGCCGGTGCAAAACGGTAGGTCACCTCTGATCCAAACGTACTGTGTTCGTCAAGTCTGACCCCCAACGTCGCAAATAAGCTGTCCGAGAGACCTATCTTGTCCTGCATATAATAGCCGGCGTTTGTAATATCCCTCTTTTCAAAAATTGTTATAGAGGATCCAGAAGCACTTTCCGAATAATACTCTGACCTCCCTGTTTCCTTTTCATACTCCAATCCAACGGTCAGCGTGTTGGTATCATGGAGATACAGGTTATGCTGCCATTCGTACTTCTCGACCCATCCATCAAAATCACTTGTGGACAGATCGTTCGGGTGATCAATGTCTTTGCCATTGAACATTTCCCGATTATGAATCGATATGGAGGCGGCGAGTTTTTGTTCCCAGAGACCTTCCAACAGAAAGAGTGTGGTCTGAAGTTTCGTAAACAGTTGTTCTGTACCCTGCCAGTAGTTGGGATCATCCCCCCCTGCACCAGCTGAATTATCGAGTTCAGAATCTGAATCTATGTAGTGGAAGAACAGATCCGCCTCAAAGACATCTGCTGGCGTCCATCCCAATCTCGTTGAAACGGTGGTATTTTTATAGTCATCGGCCTCTTGGTTTCCGTATTGACCTCCAGCATGGGATATGCCCCGGGTACTCAGGTGGGACACCGCTGCTGAATAATTGTAGAGATCGCTTCCACCACTTACAGCACCACCCTCTCTGTAAGTATCGAATGAACCTCCTTCAGCCAGAATGGAGAACTTCGGTTTCCCCCTTCCCTTCTTCGTGATTATGTTTATGACACCCCCAATGGCATCAGAGCCGTAGAGCGTACTCTGGGGCCCTCTCAAAACCTCGATTCTCTCTATATTGTCCACGGTCAGGTGAGCAAAATCATAGAAACGGCCGTAGGAGATAGGATCGTTCATCTCGATACCATCGATAAGAACGAGGGTATGTTCGGCGTTTGCCCCCCGAACGAAAACATCTGTGTTTCCCCCGAGGCCTCCGCTTTGAACGACATCGAGGCCCGGAACGTCGCGCAAGACTTCCAATACCGTATTTTTCTGCCTTTTTTCTATAT
>JBDRGH010000046.1:0-12976 GCA_043818015.1 Pseudomonadota bacterium | reverse complement strand
GAAAAGGGTGCAATCCTGTGGTAAAGAGGCGATCAATGTAGAAGTGAGGGTTGTAGACGAAAATGATAATGACGTGCCTGCAGGAGCAGTCGGAGAGGTGATAGGACGGGGAGGTAACATGATGAAGGGTTACTGGGAACTGCCTCAGGCCACTGCAGAAACTATCAGGGGGGGTTACGTGCGTACGGGAGATCTGGCCACTGTGGATGAAGAAGGCTACATATATCTGGTTGGCAGGAAGAAAGATATTATCAACTCTGATGGAAAGACCATCTTCCCAGGAGAGGTGGAAGACGTCATCTACAGGCATCCTTCGGTCTCCCAGGTAGCGGTAATTGGTGTTCCCGATGCAAAGCTCGGCGAGTCTGTAAAAGCAGTTGTCGTCTTAAAAGGGGGAATGAGAGCGGAAGAAGAGGAAATCCTAAGCTTTTGCAGGGAGCATCTGGCTGCCCATGCCGTACCACGGTCTGTCACGTTCGTGGATGAATTGCCAAGGAACCCATCGGGAAAGATACTGAAAAGGGAATTGAGGGATAGGCACGGCAAATAGACTGAGAAAAACATGAAACAAGAACATTTAGTAATAGTCGGCGGTGTTGCAGCGGGTATGAAAGCCGCTGCCAGAGCTAGGAGAATCGACCCAAACATTAGGATCACCGTCTATGAAGAGAAGGGATATGTGTCATACGCCGCATGTGGTCTTCCTTATTATACGTCCGGCGTTGTTAAAGAACAGAAAGAACTTGTTCTCAGAACACCGGAGGAATTCAGAAGACCCTTCGATATTCAGGTCCATACAAACCATCGGGTTACTAAGATAGCCCCCCAGAATAAGCAGATAGTCGCCTTTGACCTAAACAAAAGGGAAGAGATATGCCAGCCTTATGACAGGCTTATTCTTGCCATTGGGGCTAAGCCCGTGGTACCACCTTTACCAGGTGTTAACCTTCCAAGAATATTTACCATCAAGACGTTAGAAGACGCGTCCTCTATAAGAGGGTATATCGCACGGGAACAGCCTCAAAAGGCTGTCATCGTGGGAGCTGGCCTTATTGGACTGGAGATGGCAGAGAGTCTTGTTTCGTGTGGATTGCAGGTCACCTTGATAGAAATGATGAACCAAGTTCTTCCCCCGTTGGATGAAGATATGGCATACATCTTAGAAAAGCACCTCTTGGCGAAGGGGATACGTTTATCCAAAGAAAACCCAGTTGAAGCGTTCGAAGGGGACACAAAGTCGGGAGTGAGGCGAGTGATAACCAAGAGTGCTCGATTTGATACCGACCTCGTAATCCTGTCCATAGGCGTTAGACCGAATACACGTCTAGCGGAGGAAGCCGGAATTGTGCTCGGCCGAACCAAGGCCATTAAAGTAGATGAGAGGATGCTAACTAACATTCCTGATATTTATGCTGCAGGCGATTGTTCAGAAACACGTAGCTTGATTACTGGAGAGCCAACTTGGGTCCCTTTGGGATCAACTGCTAATAAGCAAGGACGAGTTGCGGGAGAAAATGCGGCCGGCGGGAGTGCGTTCTTCCAAGGGGTATTGGGAACTATGATAGCCAAGGTACTCGACTACACTGTGGGCAAGACCGGCCTTTCGGAAAACGAAGCTAACAGACACGGATATGAGATCGAACGGGCTGTCATATGGCCTAATTCTCGCGCCCATTACTACTCTGGTGCCAAAGATATGCTCGTCAAGATAATAGCGGAAAAAAGATCCTACAGGGTGTTAGGGGCACAAATAATTGGCGAAAATGGAGTGGATGAGAGGGTTGACGCGATAGCGTCTGCCATGGCTCAAGGAGCCACCTTTGAAGACCTGCAAGGCTTAGATCTTGCCTATGCCCCGCCTTACTCACCTGCAATCGATCCGATAATAGTAGCAGGTAATGTCTTATCAAATAAATCATTGGGCCTCTTAAAAGGTATTTCGGCAGAGGATCTAAAGAGGAAATTAGACAACGGTCAAGAATATACTCTTCTCGACGTGAGGGACCATGAAGAATATGAAAAAGGCCATATACCTGGTGCGAAACTTATCCCACTCGGTGAACTTCGCGAAAGGCTTGGGGAACTTAGTCGCGATCAGGACGTTATAACTTACTGTCTCCAGGGAATCAGGAGCTATAATGCCCTCAGAATCTTACAGGGGAACGGTTTTACAAAGACCATGAACCTCGATGGAGGTATTAACATGTGGCGCTGGCACCTGGCATAATTGACGTTGTTCCCCTCCCCTTCCAGTACGAACTTATCTCGGAGATTTAGGCTTTTCACGTACCCACATCCCCACCTTCAATCCTTGAGAGAACCTTAGTCACAATTTTTGGGTCTGCGTCTCGCAACTCCCATACAAAAACAAGCCTTTCACCTATTGACTTCACCAATTTAATGCTTACTTTTAACCATAACAATGAGAAGACCACGAACAACTTAGTCTGATACGCTTAAAACGCAGAACTCTTATTGGCAAAGTCGTAACGGAATTTCTGTTCACAGTCGAGTTAATCTCGTCGTTACTGCTGAGCCGAAAGGGATCGATCGTAAAGACATTAGTATATTCCTCGTGGACGATACATTAACTAATTAAAGGTAAAAAGCAAAAGGAGAACTACTCTAATTTGTGGTTCTGAAATAGTTGAAGGAGGGATTGAAAATGGCTAAGACAATTGGAATAGACCTGGGTACCACTAACTCGGTAGTATCTGTTATGGAGGGTGGTAAACCTACGGTAATCGTGAACTCCGAAGGCGGTAGAACGACGCCGTCTGTGGTGGGGTTCGCCAAAAACGGAGAGCGTCTGGTAGGACAGGTTGCCAAACGGCAGTCCGTTCTTAATCCAGAGAATACAGTATCCTCGGTCAAGAGGTTTGTCGGAAGAAGGTATTCAGAGATAACCCAAGAGGCAAAACAGGTTCCCTATACGGTCAAAGAGGATAAGGGAGGTGCGGTAAGGATAGTAACAGGAGGGAAGGAATACCCACCAGAAGAGATATCAGCCATGATTCTAAGGAAGCTAACTGATGAGGCATCAAAGTATTTGGGAGAGAAGGTAAAGGATGCGGTCATAACCGTACCGGCATACTTCAATGACGCCCAGAGACAAGCGACAAAGGATGCGGGAAAGATAGCCGGTTTAAACGTTAAGAGGATAATCAATGAGCCCACTGCTGCGGCTTTAGCTTATGGTTTGGAAAAGAAGAAGAATGAGACCATCCTGGTATTCGATCTCGGTGGCGGTACCTTTGATGTCTCTATACTGGAAGTTGGTGATGGTGTTTTCGAAGTAAAGGCTACCAGCGGTGATACGCATCTCGGAGGTGATGATTTCGATAAAAGATTGGTCGATTGGATCGCTTCAGAGTTCAAGAAAGAACAGGGAATAGACCTACTCAAAGACCGACAGGCCCTTCAAAGGCTGTATGAGGCTTCGGAAAAGGCCAAATGCGAGCTGTCAACGGTGATGGAGACGACTATAAGCCTTCCGTTTATTACCGCAGATGCCACGGGGCCAAGACACCTGGAGATGAAGATCACGAGGGCAAAATTTGAGAGCATCGTGGCAGATCTTATAGACCGATGCGAAGGACCGGTGAAACAGTCATTGAGTGATGCAAAACTGTCTCCCAATAACATAGATGAGATAGTTCTGGTAGGCGGCTCTACACGGATACCCGCGGTACAGAGCCTGGTAAAGAAACTCACCGGGGGAAAAGAGCCTCATCAAGGGGTAAACCCCGACGAAGTGGTAGCGGTTGGAGCGGCTATCCAAGCAGGGGTTTTGGCTGGTGAAGTTGATGAGGTACTCTTGCTTGACGTAACACCTCTTTCTCTTGGCGTGGAGACCCTTGGGGGCATCATGACCAAGATCATAGAGAGAAACTCCACCATTCCGATTCGAAAGGGTGAGATATTCTCTACTGCCGATGATAATCAGGCCAGCGTGGATATAAATGTCCTTCAAGGTGAGAGGGAAATGGCCAGAGACAATCGATCTCTTGGCAGGTTCCGGTTAGAAGGGATTCCTGCGGCGCCGAGGGGCATTCCGCAGATCGAGGTTGCATTTGACATCGATGCTAACGGGATAATACACGTCAGTGCTCAGGATAAGACAACTGGCAAAGAGCAAACTATTACCATAACAGGGTCAACCTCTTTGGACAAGACAGAAGTGGACCGGATGATCCGGGAAGCCGAGTCCCATTCTGCACAGGATAAGCGAAAGAGAGAGGAGGCTGAGATCAGAAACCAGGCAGATAGTCTAGCGTATACTGTTGAGAGAGAGTTAGCCCAGGTAGGGGATCGAGTGCCGCTTCACGAAAAGGCAAGAATCGAACAGCTCTTGAGTGATTTGAGGGGTGCTTTGAAAGAAGGTGCAGGAGTAGACAAAATAAGGACACTCACGAGTGATCTGCAACAGGCATCCCATTCGCTGTCAGCTGCTGCATATGGAGACCAACAGACTTCTGAACAGCCCGGTGGTGGGTACAGCGAAGGAAGGCGCGGAGATGATGATGTTATAGATGCAGATTATACGGTTGACTCTTCCCGTGGTGGTTGAGGATCGTAATGGGGAATTGACTGGTAGTCAATTACGGTTAAAGAGCCCTTTGAGTCGCGCTCCCACACTCCACTCTTAAGGGGCAGGATTTGAACCTGCCCCTTAAGATTTTATGAGGTGGTAAAATGATAATACTAGTACCGCAGAAGGGCAAAATAGTTTGACAAAAACCACTCAATGGTTGATAATAAAATGTGACTTTTCCCCTGTATTCGCTCCATCAACCTTAGATTCTTCCTCTTATTAGTTCTTGATGGTCGAAAAACGTGGGACACGGCGTCTCGTGGTATCAACTTGAAATTTCGTATCCGCTCATTACCGGGATTTGGAGGCAGTCTCCGAATCCCTGAATTAAACGTGGAGGTATAAAGATGCCAGAAGAAGAAAAGGTAGTTCATTTGACCGATGACTCGTTTAAAACAGAGATAATAGACTCTGATATGCCTGCGTTGGTAGATTTTTGGGCTCCCTGGTGCGGTCCTTGTAGGATGGTAGGACCTCTCGTGGAGGAACTGGCAAAGGAGTATGATGGAAAGGTAAAGATTGGTAAGTTGAATGTGGATGAAAACCCGAAAACACCAGCTCAATACGGGGTTATGAGTATTCCTACGTTGATTCTGTTTAAGAGCGGTGAATCTATTGATAAGATAGTTGGTGCAGTTCCCAAGTCAGGGATGGAAGAACTGATAAAAAAGGCGCTATAGAGAAGACACTCTTTCCAGTTGAAGGTTGTGAGTGGCGTATAGGTCGTTCATTCACCAACGTATTCACTTTACGACAGATTGTTCCCCGAACGAACCCATGGAACTGAGAAATCTTTCACTGGAAAGCCAACTTATAACGTCTACTACCTTTGAATCAATCAATCCCAAAACTCAAGATGATCTGTGGGTCCTTGGAGCTCCGATAATGCGAAGAAGAAAAAAGATACCTCTCGTTATCTTGACCTTAACACTGATGCTTATCTTAATGAATCTTCCCAGCAGCAGATCTGGGAATTTGTTTAATCGTCTCATAGACACCTTGGGGAACAGGACTTGTCGGGCTGGAGACGGGCTGGAATGGCTCGATTATAAGGACGGGATGAAGATAGCTCTCGTCGAGAAGAAACCGATAATGATCAATTTCTATGCTACCTGGTGTATGGCCTGTAAGAAGATGGAAAGGGAAACACTGAGTAATACAGTCATTAGGGATTACCTTAAGAACAACTTCGTTAACATACGGGTTGACATAGACAAGGAAGAAGAGCTTTCTTCAAAATATAGAATAAGGGGTATTCCTGCCACCTGTTTTCTAGAATATACTGGCGCCCCAATAAGACATTTGATCGGTTATGCTCCTCCTGATAAGTTCATTCAGGTCCTGAAATATATTGGGGGGAAATATTACAAGAGTATAACGTTTCAAGACTTCTTGAAGGAAGGAATCAAGGATGGAACCAAGGGAGAATGAAACCAGTCTGCCTCCGCAGGAGATGAAAAACATATTAACGGATTCTAAGACTATTGCCGTGGTAGGCTTATCTCCAAAGGAAGATAGACCGAGTTATGTGGTGGCATCTTACCTACAAGCGAAGGGGTTTAGGATTGTCCCAATACGCCCTTTGGGACCTGATATATTGGGCGAAAAGGTGTATCCCAGTCTTGTTGAAGTGCCTTTCGAGATAGATTTGGTGGATATATTTAGAAAACCTGAAGCAGTTCTGGAAATCGTTGAGGACGCCATAAGTAAAAAAGCAAAGGTGGTCTGGATGCAAGAAGGTGTGATCAACCGTGAAGCGGCTGAAATGGCCCGAAAGGCAGGGCTTAAGGTCGTAATGGACAGGTGTATAAAAAAGGAGCACCAAAAACTTTTCGATTAGTCTCATTAATACACAAGGCATTTTAAAAATACTGAGAGAGTTTTGAAAAAGTAAATATCGTTTTTCAACGCTCCCGAAGAGTCTAATGAAGGAAGGTTGCAGATGCGCACTCCTGATTACGATGTAATAATAGTTGGCGGGGGGCCAGCAGGACTAACAGCTGGGCTTTACACGAGCAGGTCAAGACTAAAATCCCTTTTGATTGAGAAAATGGTTGTCGGAGGCCAGGTTGCCACCACACCATGGGTTGAAAACTACCCCGGTTTCACGGATGGCATAGCGGGTCTGGAACTGGTTCAGCACATGGAGGAACAGGCAAAGAGATTCGGCCTGGAGATAGCGACGGGGGATATACAGGGTGTTAGTGTGGGTGAGAATAATCTAAAGCAGGTGAAGCTCAGTGACCGTGAACTTTCGTCTATGACGTTGATAATAGCTTCAGGAGCTAGGCCCCATGAACTGGGGGTAGAAGGGGAAGGCGAATTCAGAGGTAAGGGTGTATCCTACTGTGCCACTTGTGACGGACCCTTCTTTCAGGGATTGGATCTAGCGGTAATTGGGGGGGGTAATTCGGCTGTTGAAGAAGGCGTGTTCTTAACAAAATACGCCAAGAAAGTCTATATAATCCATCGGAGGGACAAGTTAAGAGCGGATGCGATTGCCCAAGAAAGGGCCTTTAGCAATGAAAAGATAGAATTCGTTTGGGACACGGTATTACATAAGATCGAAGGCGGCCAAACCGTTAATGCGGTCGAGGTGCGAAACGTAAAGACAAACGCCATATCCAGATTAGGGGTTGGAGGGGTTTTTCTATACGTGGGGCTTGAACCGAACACAGAGTTTTTGAAAGGCCTCATGGCCCTGGACGACAGGGGATTTATCATTACGGACGACCATATGAAGACGTCCACTCCCGGTATATTTGCAGCAGGGGACGTGAGAGTAAAGCTCTTAAGGCAGATTGCGACTGCTGTAGGTGACGGGGCTACGGCAGCCTTTTCGGCTGAAAAGTATATAGAGGATATGAAATCTTGATGTAACCTTCCCGCCATGTAGTGGAAGCACTATCGAATCGAAAGAGGCTAGGTAAATGGAAAAAGAGAATAATCTGGTTGAAAACTCGTCTGGGAAAGAAGGACAATCTGAAATATCTGGTGAATCCAAAATCAACGAGCCCGATTGGGATTGGAATGACTACGTGGAAGAGATACTTTACTATGGGTTACAATCATGGCGCGGAGGGTGATGCTGATGCTGCCTCAGCAGGTTGCTGAAGCCTTCTCCTCCAGTCTTGTGGTCTAAATACTTAATACAGCTCCGATCCAACGTTGCAGACCGTCCGGTAACACCACAGGATTCTACCAAAATCAGACTACGTCCCTTTAGATTACTGGTTTGACAAGAATCATTAAGAATTCGAAGATCCCCGTCGCTTTTCATTCGGTTCAATCTCTCCCCATCAAAGTAACCGAGAAATTTCTCCGCTCTCAGTGCTGCAGGATGTGATGCCGGAATAGCCATCGAGCATGAGGATCCAGTTCTTCAAGGGGAGAGATTTAAGGAAGGTTAGGTCTACAGGATGCTCGCCGACCTCCAGGGTCAGATTGAACGAATCACCTACACAAACGAGGAGAACGGTTTCACCATTGCTAAGGTCAAGGTGTATGGACGCCAGGACTTAGTAACAGTCCTGGGAAACCTTTTAGACCCTAAGCCCGGGGAAGTCCTCGAGATGAAGGGCGAGTGGACATTTCATCCCAGATACGGGGAGCAATTCAAGGTGGTCCAGTACAAATCCCTGGTTCCGGCTTCCGTTTATGGTATCGAAAGATATCTCAGTTCCAGCCTCATTAGGGGTATTGGACCGGTCATGGCTAGGCGGATAGTCAAGAAATTCGGCGAACAAACCCTGGAGGTCATCGAAAATGACATCGGCAGGCTCGCAGAAGTAGACGGTATCGGCAAGAGACGGATCGAGATGGTCAGAGAGGCCTGGAACACGCAGAAGGAGATCCGAGAGGTAATGCTCTTTTTGCAGACTCATGGAGTTAGCGCCGGCCACGCTACCAAAATCTTCAAACACTATGGAAGTAAGTCTATCGAGGTGTTACGGGAAAACCCCTACCGCCTGGCAACCGACATTTTCGGTATCGGCTTCATCACCGCTGACCTCATTGCGGAAAAGCTGGGATTTGCCAAAAACTCTGAACTGAGGGCGGAAGCAGGCATACTCTACGTGCTCCACCAGCTCGCCGACGATGGTCATGTCTATTACCCGTATGAACGGCTCGTAGAAAAGTGTCAGCAGATTCTGCAGGTAGATCGGGAGATTATCCTCAGGGCATTTGGCACGATCGCGACCGATAAAAGGATTGTCATCGAAGACCTGAATGAAAACAGTGATGAATTCAGGGAGAATAACAAGGCGGTATACCTTCCCATGTTTCACCTGGCCGAGACGAGCATCGTGAGCCGGCTTCTAACCCTTATAAATGCTCCCAAGTCCATCAGGCGGATCGACTCCGATAAGGCTATACCATGGGTGCAACAGCAACTCGCTATCACCCTGGCGGAGAGACAGGTGGACGCTGTGAAGTGTTCCGTCAACGATAAGGTGATGGTTATCACCGGTGGACCAGGCACCGGAAAGACTACCATCATCAATGCGATCCTCAGAATCTTTGGAAAGCTTGGGGTTAAAATGATGTTGGCTGCCCCTACCGGCAGGGCCGCCAAACGGATGAGTGAGGCTACCGGTCACGAGGCAAAAACAATACACCGGATGCTAGAATACAGCCTTCAGAAAGGGCGCTTTCAGAAGAACGAGCAAAATCCGCTGAAGTGCGACCTTTTGATTGTGGACGAAGCCTCGATGATCGACACCGTGTTGATGCACCACCTCGTGAAGGCCACCCCGCCCACGGCTATCTTCATCATGGTGGGAGACATAAATCAGCTTCCCTCGGTTGGTGCGGGAGCTGTGCTCAAGGACATTATCACGTCCGGCACAGTGTCAGTCGTTGAGCTGAACGAGATTTTCCGCCAGGCGAGAGAAAGCACGATTGTCGTCAATGCCCACAAGATCAATAACGGTTTGCTCCCTTCTCTGAAACCTTCAGAGCAAGAACTGGATGATTTCTATTTCATTGAACAGGAGGACCCAAAAGAGGTTCTCAAAATCATATTAGAACTCGCCAAGGAGCGAATACCCAATCGTTTCGGGTTTGATGCCATTGACGAGATCCAAGTGTTGACTCCCATGCACAAAGGCTTAGTGGGAGCGGAAAACCTCAATTCAGAATTGCAAAAGACGCTCAACCCGACAGAAGACGGGGTAAGCCGGGCTGGAAGAAACTTCCGCCTCAACGATAAGGTGATGCAGATCAAGAACAATTATGAAAAGGAGGTCTTCAACGGAGACATAGGCCGAATCGCCAGGATTGATCCTGAAGCCCTGGAGGTTACCATTACCTTCGATGGGCGAGACGTGGCCTATGACTACACTGACCTCGATGAGATCGTGCTGGCCTATGCGGTCTCCGTGCACAAATCGCAAGGCTCTGAATATCCAGCGGTGATCATTCCCCTTCTAACCCAGCACTACGTGCTGTTGCAGCGCAACCTGATTTACACCGCGGTGACCAGGGCTAAAAAGCTGGTGGTGATAGTCGGCACCAGGAAGGCACTAGCGATCGGGGTCAAGAACGACAAGACGCAGAAACGTTACACGTATTTGAAACACAGATTGAGCGGATGGTTATCTAATAAGATCTCACAACAGTCTCTTGGTCAGGAAGAATCTGGCTAGGCAAGTCAAATTGGGCTAGCTATACAGTAACGTAGGTATGCATAGGTCTATGGCAAAAATAATAAATGAGATGGGTAGAGGAACCCTCATATTCGTGCTATTCCGCCGGGAATCAGTGGCGCTCTTTGCAACTCCTGACAAATTCCTCAAAAAGCCTCTTGAATCGCTTTTCTTTCTGATACAGAAACTCGGGGTGCCATTGGACCCCTAAAACAAACGTGTGCTCGGTGCTCTCAATCCCCTCGATAATCCCGTCCCCGGCTTTTGCATTGACGACACACCCCTTCCCTACCTCCTTGATCGACTGATGATGGGTACTGTTTACGTCTATCGTGTCACACTCCAGAATGGAGTGCAACTTTGTACCATGTTCTATAGTTATTGAATGGTATAGCTCCGATTTCGGTATCGTCTGCTGGTGGTTAGAAGCCCCTTTTACCTGAGACCCTATGTCTTGATAGAGACTTCCACCAACCACTACGTTTAACAACTGTTCACCACCACAGATGCCCAGTATAGGCAGGTTTGACTCCAATCCTATCCTGGTGATCTCCATCTCAAAGGCGGTTCTCTCATCATTGAGCGCTCCCAGCCTATCAATAGGCTTTTGCCCATAAATTGCGGGGTTTATGTCAAAATTCCCACCTGTTATGAGGATACCGTCAATCCTTGTAAGGAGTTCCTCTAGCACTGCCTTGTCGGAGCTATAAGGCAGGACTACAGGTATCCCTCCTGCTTCCTCAACCGCTGAAATATAGTTTTCACCTATAAAATATGCAGGGCCTTTAAATATATCTCCCGTTTTATGGTAATCCGAGGTTACACCAACAAGGGGCTGCCGTTTGATCATATCTTTCTCAATACCCTCCCACTTTTACACTCTGTATGTTCACCCTTTTCCACGGTAACATCCCCATTAACTATAACATATTCAATCCCTTCAGGATACTGTATAGGTTCAGAATATGTAGCTTTATCCATTATCGTATCCGGATTAAAGACTACCAGATCCGCATAAAACCCCTCCCTCACCTCACCCCTTTTCTGAATGCCCAGCTTTCTGCATGGATCGGATGTCATCTTCTTCACTGCTGTGAGGAGATCGAGGATCCCTTTCTCCCTCACATACACGCCCAATACCCTCGGAAATGTTCCAAAAGCTCTGGGATGGGGCTTGCCTTCTGCCAGGGGACCATAATCGGCACGGCAGGCAGAATCAGATCCTATCATAGTGTACGGCTTCCCATAGATCTTCATCAAGTTTTCCTCGCACATGGTGAAGTATGTGGCAGAAACATTCATCTCTTCTTCTATCAGGAGATCCATAGCAAACTCAAAGGGGGCTTTTCCAACCGTATCTGCCGCCTCAGCAATGTTCATACCCTCATACGCCTTATTCTTCTCTGACACTACTATAGATATTACTATGGTTTTCCAATAATCAGGCTCAGGGTGTTTCATTACTATCTCATCTCCAATTTTTTTCCTGGAAGCCCTATCTCCTAACCTGGTAATCTTAGTCTCCTTATTTCCTTCACTCGCCCAGGTGGGCAATATAGCCTGAAGCCCGGTATGTGAAGCAATGTATGGGTAGCGATCACAGCTTACGTCCACTCCTTCCGTTATAGCTCTTTCTATTATCTCAAACATACTATCCAGTTTACCCCAGTTTCTCTCCCTGGAGGTCTTCAAATGGGAGATTTGGACCGAAACATTGGCCTTTCTTGCGATCTCAACAACCTCGTCGACCGCTTCCACCACGAAGTCGTCCTCACTCCGTATGTGGGCTGTAAATACCCCTTTGTACCTCTTTACCATACTGTTTATGGCCACTATCTCATCCTTTTTAGAGAAACAGGCTGGGGGATATATAAGGCCCGTTGAGAGGCCAAAGGCGCCCTCCTTCATGCCGTTCTGCACAGCAATGCACATATTCTCTAACTCCTTCCTCGTAGGTTCTCGATCATCCTTGCCCATCACTGATGCACGGATGGTGTTGTGCCCTAGAAGGAGGCCAAAATTGATGGAGATACCAATCCGTTGCAGTAAATCACTGTATTCCTGAAAGGTATGCCAGTTCAAATCCAGGGAAAACTGTTTCCTGTATTCGACTCTTCTCTCATAGGCCTCTTGTCCAAAGATTGGAGCTGCTGAATAGCCACAGTTACCACCGATCTCTGTGGTCACCCCTTGACGAACCTTACTCTCGGCCTGGGGATTTAGCAAAAGAAAATAATCGGAATGGCCATGTATATCGACAAATCCAGGTGATACCACCATACCTTCGGCATCAATAATTCTATTTCCTCGAAGAGAAGTGGAAGTCTCTATCTTCGAAATCATGTCACCATTTATTCCAATATTGCCGATGTACGGCAACGTACCAGATCCGTCTATTATCTTTCCATTGAAGATTACTATATCAAACATAAGAGAAATTTCCAAAACTTCACATTTTCAAACGCCACCTTTGGTAACGTAGGACTATTATGTTCGAATTTTGATAACTATGTTCCTGACAATCTATAGCTGGATTGCCTCGCTATAGATTAGAACTTTTTGCAGGCGGGCTTGATTATTCTTCTGACAGACCCAACAAAATGAGTAGTTCCTCAAAGAGGAAAGGCTTTTGGAGAACTGGGAACATACGCATACCTTCAGGCACTGAGTGAGCAGAGACTACAATAACATTAATGTCTGGCTGAATCTTCTTGATCTTTTCCACAAGCTTTTC
>JBDRGH010000045.1:0-7807 GCA_043818015.1 Pseudomonadota bacterium | reverse complement strand
AGGCCCGATCCACGGGCGATATCGATTTAACCATCAGCGGAAACGGGATCTCATGTTTGAGCCCGAAGGGCGAGTTTCTGAAAATGCCTGAAGTGAGTCATAGATGGGTCAAAAAACCTGTGCTTCGGAGCGGAAAAGGGAATTTTTCAGGGCCAACTAATTCCGAGATCATCCTTGTTCTTTTATTTTTCCTCAGGGCTTCACACCAGAGGGTACCTTTTCCTCAATTTCTTTGACCCCTATTCATTCGGGGGCATAAAGATATTCTTAATCGCTCCTACAACAATCTTTGATTCACCTTCCTGCAGGGTGCGTACATCTATGAGAAGCTGGTCGTTATCGACCCTCGCGATGATGGGGGGAGTGTATCGCCTCAACCTCTCCTCCAAACCTTGGACAGACAGATGGATAGGTTTGATAGAAATTACTTTAGTAGGGAGGTCTTGCAAGGGAAGTGCCCCCCCTCCCACCTTGGAGTTATCGTTCCTAATCTCTACGTCGAATTTCCCGGAATTCTCTCTTCTCAACGTGCGATAGAGGCCCTTCGCCCTCCTTTCGATCTCCTTCAAGGGCAGCGTTAACATCCGAAGCGTCGGGATCTTTTCAACCATACCTTCTCCCTCCATATAGATACGAAGGGTACTCTCCAGCGCGGCCAGGGTGAGTTTATCGATTCGAAGGGCCCGGTTAAGTGGATTATCTCTAATCTTTCTCACCGCCTCTTCCCTACCCAGGATTATGCCTGCCTGGGGGCCTCCCAAAAGCTTATCTCCACTAAAGGTAACCAGATCGACACCTGTGCTAATAGCCTCCTGTACGGTCGGTTCTCTTGACAAGCCATACCTGCCCAGGTCTATCAAACACCCACTTCCCAGATCCTCCATGACCGGCAGAGAATATTCCCTTCCCAGCTCCACCAATTCTTCCAGTTCAACCTCAGATGTAAACCCGACAATTTGAAAGTTACTCGTATGCACCTTTAAGAACAGTGCAGTATCATCATTTATTGCCCTCTTATAGTCGGTCAAGTGGGTCTTATTGGTTGTACCAACCTCCACCAATCTGGCTCCACTGCTTCTCATAACATCGGGGATTCTGAAAGACCCACCAATCTCGACCAACTGCCCCCTGGATACTATAACCTCTTGCCCCTTTGCCATAGTATTCAGGGCCAAAAGAACTGCTCCAGCATTGTTGTTGACAACCAATGCCCCCTGGGCACCCGTAAGCTCGCACAGAAGATCCTCGACATGAGAGTAACGGGAGCCTCTTCTGCCTTCCTCCAGGTTATATTCGAGGTTAGAGAAGTTTGAGGCAACCGCTACGAGGTTTCGCAATACCTCACCGGCCAGCAAAGACCTTCCTAGATTAGTATGCACGATGACTCCTGTACCGTTAATAACCCTCCTCAAGCTCGGCTGCCCGAACGTAGAGATTCTTTCCGCTACCCTTAGACAAAAGTATTCGAGGCTCAAACGCTCCTCGGACAACGAATTGAGATCGGAAGACAGTATTCCTCTGCGTTCTTCCTCTACCACGAACTGTACTGTCTTCAGCACCAGCCAACGCGGATATTCCTCGAGGAGAGCCTTGACCCGGTCTTGTTGCATTATCCTGTCAACAGAGGGAAGTGCCCTCAGGTACCTCTGTCTGTCCTTTTCTTCCATAAAACCCCCCATCAAACCAGTTACTCGCTTCCCAACAAACTTGAGAAACCAGGATTCAGGAGTCAGTCGGCTAGGCGGAGGATCAAAAAAAATTTTCTATTCTGGATTCTGACTTCTGACTTCTCTAACACTTTCAATAAGTCAAATGTCTAAACTCGCCAGGATGAAATCCCTGTTCCACCAAGCTAACCCGTAAAAATCATATCATACACCCCTTTTCGAATCATCATAACTGCTATTGCCGCAAGTAATAGACTGACCACCTTACCAAAGGCCTTTGCCCCCCCCTCACCCATTATTCTTATTATACGGCTGGAATTTATGAATACAAACCATACCAGGAGAAGGTTAACAATCAGCGAAAAGATGGTAGGTAGGTAACTGTACAGGTCAACGCAGATGAGAATCGTTGTAAGAACCGCGGGCCCAACTATGAGCGGCATTCCAATGGGGACAATACCGAGGGTGGGACTGGTCAACCTACTCGTCTTCTGAGGAAAGAGCAGATCAGTGGTGGCAATTATCAGTAGGATTATGCCACCCGCAATCTTAAAGTCAGCTATCGAAACACCTAATGCCTTGAAGACAAACTTGCCAACTGCAAGAAAACCCATACTGACTACAAACGAGGTCAAAACACTCTGCTTTACAATCCTTGTCCTCTCTTCCGCCTCTGTCCCCTCGGTCAACGACATGAATATGGGAAGTATCCCAATGACATCTATTGCTACAAAGATGGGTATAAGTGCTAACAGATAGTTTGTCCAATTTTCGGCTTGAAAGAGAGTCATCATACACTCAACCCCGCAATCCTTCCGTATCCGTTCCAGCGTAAGGCAAAATTCATAACCAGGAGAACTACTAATATGACCATAGCAGCAAAATCGGAGCCCTTAAATCCTATAGTAAAATAAAAAGTCCGCGTCTTCGAAGCTCCAAAGCCTTTCGACTCGAGAGCCATCGCCAGTTGATTCGTACTACGAATGGTAGTGAGAAATATAGGGCCTAAAAGAGGTATATATTTTTTAAAACGGACGAGTATATTTCCAGACTGTAGGTCAAGCCCTCTTGATTTTTGAGCCTCTATAACGGTCACCCCGGTCCCAACAAAGGTAGGAACCGGGCGGAGGGCAGTGGAAAAGGCAAAACTCACAGAATACGGCACACCGAGATGGATCAGTGCCAACGATACCTCCTCATTCTTCGTGGTAGAAAGAAAGATTATACCGGCGACTATCATACCATCGATCTTCAATGCCGTGGAGACGCCATACAGTAAAGACTCATAACTTACCCTCCCAAAAAGATGGGTCTCCCCTCGTGCGAAGACGGACCAGATCACAACGGAAAATACTCCTATGATTACGAGTAGCCACCAGATCCTTTTGAGGTTATGAAGGGATCGAGAAGCAAAGCCGTGAATCAATATTAAACTAATCGTGACGAGAAGATATGAAGGATGTTGGTGAATAATGGTCAGAACAAAGGTTCCCAGAAGGATAAATATCTTGGTGCGAGGATCGAGATGGTGGATTACAGTATTTCTGTCCTGGTATAGGTAAAGGTTCATATATCCTTTCTCTTCTCGATACAGGTCCTTAACTCTTCTATTGAGAGGGTAGTGTACCCCAACCTGTTGCCCAGACTGACAATGCTCGGAGGCTTCAGGAAGTGCCTTCTTAACTCGTCTTCCTTTGAGAAGACCTCCCCTTGTACGCTTATCCAGGACGATACTACCCTCGCTCATCACCACCACTCTGTGGGCATATTCCACCACCACTCTGTGGGCATATTCCGCTACTACCCACATAGTATGGGTGACTATGATGATGGTATGTCCATCCTCGTTCAATTTCTTGATTAGTTCCATCATGCCTCTGAGTTCCCTATAATCGAGGCCTGTTGTTGGCTCGTCTAAAACGATGACATGCGGTTTGGATGCCAGTACAGAAGCTACCGCAACCCTTTGGCGTTGGCCCTTGGTCAAGGAAAAAGGGTCTTCATCCCTAAAATCCAGCAACTCCACAGCATCCAGGGCTTCCTCAACCCTGCGGTTAACCTCCTCTTCAGAGAATCCGTAGAGTTTTGGACCAAACGCTACTTCGTCGGCTATTCTTTCAGCAAATATCTGGTGATCTGGGTTCTGGAAAACATATCCTACCTTCTTACTCAGGTTATAAACATCTTCATCTTTTGTATTCTTATTGTCTACGTAGACGCCTCCTGACGTAGGAATCAATAGCCCATTGAGGTGCTTTACCAGAGTTGTCTTGCCGCTTCCGTTTTGGCCGACAATAGCCAGAAACTCCCCCTCTCTGATCGACAGATTGACTCCCTTCAGCGCAGGAATATGCCCGTCATAAGTAAAACTTACATCATGCATCTCTACGACGTTTTTACCCCAACCCGGTCTCCTCTCATCATACTTCTTGACCAGGTCATGGTATGCACTGGGTGAAATACACCAACCTTCCCTTCTGAAGATTTCCAGTGCTTCTTCCGGTGTTAGGGGAAGTTCGGGTAATCCTAAACTATAGCAGAGTTCGGTTGCCTGCAGAGGCATCACACCCAGGTCCTTCAAAAGGGCCACCTCTCTCAGGACATCATGGGTAGGGGCAATATTCAGAATCCTGCCATTCTCCAGTAAGAGAATGCGATCTGAGTTTATTATCTCATCAGTCTCGTGTTCGACAACTATTGTGGTCTCAATACTTAGGTGGCGGAGTTCTTTGGTAATGGCGAATATCTCTCTTTTACCTACTGGATCTAAATCAGTGGTTGGTTCATCGAGACAGAGGACTCGAGGACTGAGCGAAAGTACCGAGGCAATAGCCAGTCTCTGCTTCTGGCCCCCGGAGAGGGTTGCCGGTTGTCTGCCCTCGAATCCATTGAGTCTCACAAATTTCAAGGACTCCTTCACCCTCCTTCGGATCTCTTCACGGGGTAAGCCAAAGTTCTCGGGACCAAAGGCTACCTCTAGCTCAACATTCGTCGAAAATAGCTGAGCTTCGAAATCCTGGAAAACCAATCCCATGACTTGGGCAAAGTCTTTAACCCGACCGCTTCGAATGTTGATCCCATCTATGGTAATATCTCCCTCAAGACGTCCTTTTATGAAATGAGGGATTAACCCGTTGAGGGTATAGCAGAGGGTTGACTTCCCCGCCCCACTCGGTCCCATGACTACAACTATCTCCCCCGGATCGATCTCAAGGTTTATGCCGTCCAGGGCTCTCACCCGGCTATTCTTGTACCAGAAGCTTACGTTCTTTAATGAGACAATCCCCCCCATTTTCAACCCAAGCCATCCCCAGGTTCAAAGTCCACTGTAGCCGGTTGACACCAGAAGATGCTCTTTTCCACTATGTAGTCCACGCTGATAAGTGAAAGATTCCCTTTTCCGCTCCGAAGTACAGGTTTTTTGACCCTTCTATGACTCACTCCAGGCATTTTCAGAAACTCTCCGCCTGCGGCGGATCAAATCCCGCTATAGGCGGGACTTGTCTTCCGCTTCGTCAAGATGGGTACCCCAAAAATCCTGTTCACCTGTCTGCGTGCCTGCCTGTGCCAGCACGGCAGACAGGCAACGCACAGGTAGATGTTCGCTCCAAAGGAAATTTTTCATTTTTCAGGACGGACTAATTATTCTCAAAGATATCGCAGGCCGAGAAAATTCGGTAGAGGAGCGGAGAAGTATGATACGAATAAGAGTCAATGGTCGGGGAGGACAGGGAGCGGCAACACTAACCAATATGTTGTGTGCGGCCGTTACTTATGAAGGTAAATTTGGGCAATCTTGCCAGGGGATCGCCATAGAGAGGAGAGGGGCTCCAATAGAGGCTTACGGTAGAATTGATGACATGCCGATTGCAGAAAGGGGAATGGTCTTAAATCCCGACTATGTGATTGTTCTCGACCCCAACATAGCCAGGGCAACGAATGTGGAGGCAGGTCTTGGCGATAAAGGTGAGCTGATAGTCAACTCAACCAGGGATTTAGGGTTTAAACATAAAACAACTTACATTGGTGCGACTTCGGTCGCACTGAACATATTGAATGCTCCCATTACCAATACCGTCATGTTGGGGGCCTTTATTGCTGCTACGGGTCTGACTTCCTGGGACTCTCTTGAACAGGGATCCAGGTTCATACTTGCCAGGAAGAGTTCCCAGGAGAAGGTGGATATCAACATTGAAGCGATCAAGGCCGGATATGAGGAGGTAAAGCGTGGAAAAGGAATACATTAGAGGGGCCACTATACATGCAGAAGGTACTACTACCTTCATTAAGACGGGTGGCTGGAGAGTCTTTAAACCGATCATAGACCGCGTCATATGTCGGGACTGTAAGAAGTGCTATTGGTATTGCACCGATAACTGTATTGAATGGTTATCTCTGAAGGAAGCATTTTTATTGGCAAAGGCGCCTATTGCCATCGATTATGATTATTGTAAAGGTTGCGGTGTTTGTGCCCATGAATGTCCATCAGAGGCGATTGAGATGGAAAGGGAAGGTGAGGAGATATAGATGAAAACGTTTCTTTCAGGGTCGGAATGCATGGCTTATGGTGTAAGATTGAGCAGGGTGGACGTTATGTCTGCCTATCCCATTACGCCCAATACGCCCACGCTTCTGGCTATATACGACATGATTAATGAGGGTACGATGGAGACGGTTGCCGTGAATGCGGAATCTGAATTGGGGGCTATGGGTATCTGCATTGGAGCAGAGTCTGTGGGGTGCAGAACCTTCTGCTGTACCTGTGCTCAGGGGTTTGTATTGATGAGAGAGTTCCTGTGGGCGGCCTCGGGGATGGCCCTTCCCGTTGTCTTGGGCATCACCAGCCGTCAGGTAGGTTCACCTCAGGGTTTGATGAGCGACTTTTCTGACAACCTTTCAGAGAGGGATGCCAGTTTCTTGCAGTTCATCTGTGAAAACGGGCAAGAGGTAATCGATTCGCTTATTATGGCTTATAAGATCAGTGAAGATGACAGGGTTCTGTTGCCTTCTCTCGTAGTGGAAGAGGGGTTTCGGCTGACCCATAGCTTTGAGCTGGTAGATGTCCCGGAACAGGAAGACGTAGATAAACTCCTTCCCAGATACTGTCCCAAACATGCCTTTGTTGATCCTAATTATCCCATAATGCAAGGATCAGGGAGCTTTACGCATTATCACGGTCTCAAGATGCAGCAATATCTCGCTATGCAGAACGCGAAAGAGGTAATAAAGGAGGTCTGTAGAGAGTTTGGGGCATTATTTGGCAGGGAATACGGTTTGGTAGAATCATACAAGACCGAGGATGCTGAGTTCATCGTCGTTGGGATGGGGACAGTCGTCAGCATGTTGAGACAGAAAGTGGATGAATACCGGGAAAAGGGAGTGAAGGGGTAGTGTCACCTAATCATTGTTAACAAATTGGGTATGCTAAGATCTCTCGCATAGGCCAGATACGATCAATAAGATTAGCAGCCATTGCAGGAGTTCTTTTAATTCTTTTACCCTTTGAATCCTTAAGTGTTAAAGCCCTGTGTGGTTTTGAGAAATTGTAATACGTCACGGCTATGTTCAATTGGGATTCTAAAGCCTGCTTTAGTTTGGCAAAGCAGAGAGTTTTTCTGGTGAGTTTTCTAGTATGATTTCTTAGGGTCAAGTTTGATCTTTCGATGAAAGAAGTATTGATACTGCTGCTTACCTTCGATGCTTCTATTGTTTGATCAATAAGCTTTGTATCTCCGAAAATAATGTTGCGCTCAACCTTCACAACTTTGCCGTTCTCCCTCGTTTTATGAACAGTGGCGTATTTAAGATCAGGATCAATCACTAACTTTGGCTTTCTGGGGCGGCCTCGCTTTCCGGTCTTAGGCTGTTCCTCTCGGTGGCTAAAATGCTCCAACAAGGCCGTTTCATAATGGGGTAATTCATCCGATGTGAAAAGGGGTTTTGTTCGAATTCGGCTTACTAAGTCCGTGATGAAGCATCTGCAATCTTCTAATGTCCTTTGCCCAACGAAAAAATTGATCATCAACTTTGAATCAGGATCTAAGGAGGACCAGATCCAGTGGCGGCCATACTCTCTTTCGAAGTCTTCATCAGAAAGAGCTTTCTTTTTTTTATAAAGGTCCACAGTTCATCCAGTTGAC
>JBDRGH010000044.1:0-2575 GCA_043818015.1 Pseudomonadota bacterium | reverse complement strand
AGACCGAAGCCTAACCAAGAAGGGCGTATCCAGATAACAAAGATAAAAGGCCCGGTTATCTCTGAAACACGGGTTATTCTTCTCAACTCGCCCATTAAAAGAAAATATGGAAAAGAAAAACCAGAGCAAACAGATACGTATTCGTGAAGAAAGGCCTGAGGATATCGATCAAGTACGATCCGTGAACGATGCCGCTTTTGGTCAAGCTTCGGAAGGTCGTATCGTCGATCAACTTCGGAGAACCGATGGCGAGGCAATATCTCTTGTAGCCGTTCTGGGTGAGAAGGTGGTTGGGCATATCTTCTTCAGTTCCGTAAGGGTTGAAGCCGAGCAAGGACTGATAAAGGGGATGGGCCTTGCTCCCATGGCCGTGCTGCCGGAGCATCAAAGAGAGGGTGTCGGGTCGAAGCTTGTAACAGAAGGCCTTAAGAAGATAAAAGAAAAGAGATATCCCTTTGTAGTCGTCCTCGGACATGAGAAGTATTATCCCCGTTTCGGATTCAAACCGGCATCGGAGTATGGTTTGAAGTGTCAGTGGGATGGTGTGCCGGATGAGGTATTTATGGTCATCATCTATGACAAGAATAAAATGAAAGGGGTATCCGGCATAGCCAACTATAGAGAAGAATTCCGTGAGGCCATGTGAAAAGGCTGAACAAGGGAACGCATGTGACGCTGGGTACCTGAACGCATGATGTTCAGCATTAAACCAAAGAAGGGGAGAAACGATGAATATAAATGAACCGTCACAAAACAGGCTTGCTGTCCTTATTGACGCAGATAATGCACAACCCTCCATCACGGAAGGGCTGCTGTCAGAAGTCGCCAAGTACGGCGTTTCAAGCGTAAAGCGGATTTACGGGGACTGGACGACACCGGCTTTAAGTGGGTGGAAGTCCGTCCTGCTGGAACACTCCATTCACCCGGTTCAGCAGTTTCGCTATACTGTTGGAAAGAATGCGACAGACAGTGCAATGATCATAGATGCAATGGACTTGCTCTATACGAAACGTTTTGAGGGATTCTGTCTTGTATCCAGTGACAGTGATTTCACTCGGCTCGCCTCCAGCATCAGAGAGGAAGGTCTGCTTGTCTACGGATTTGGGGAGAAGAAGACCCCGAAAGCCTTTGTATCTGCATGCGACAAATTTATCTTCACTGAAGTTCTTCGATTCCGAGAGGATGTTGGGGCAGCCGTCAAACCCAAAACGGCAAATACACTGAAAAGGGATACCAAACTTGTCTCTCTTCTCCGGAGCGCCCTTGAAGCCGCCTCCGACGAGAGTGGGTGGGCGCATTTGGGCACCGTGGGCAGTAATATCGCAAAACAGGCCCCGGAATTTGACCCCCGGAACTACGGCTTTGCCAAACTTGGAGAACTCGCCAGAGCCACCGAACTCTTTGATGTGGATGAAAGAGTCCAGAGTGACGGGCATTCCAAATCAATCTACATTCGAGACAAACGCAAGAAGTCTAAGAAATAGGCTTCAATTGTATGGCTGCCCGAACGCCGCTCGTAACCTCCCTGCTCCCCAGAACATTCCTATCCCAGCGCAAGGGGACACTGGAAAAAGGAAAGACATTTTCAATCTTCTATACAGAACATAGGAACTGGAATGAATGACTTGAATAGATCAGACATTGAAAATATTTGCAGAGAAATATTTGGAGCGTTTCAGGGGATGTTGTCGTGGAGATGGGACAGTCGGTTTGAAGCTGTTTTGGCTGAGTTCGGTGGAGACGTTAAAGACCGCGTTCGTGAGACGCTGGAACGCTATCTCAGCTTTACTTGGCATAGCGCCAACATCGAACAATCACCTGACGCCGTTCGGATGATCAACAGTCATCTTGGTGGCCTTAGGATAGGACAACTGTTTTTCACATCAGATCCAAACCAAGACGTTTTTGTCTTCGGTTCCTGGTGGCCTTGGGGTGACGGAAAGACCATCTCAATTCGTGTTGCACTATCCTATGATAAGTTAAGTGAGTCGGAAAGGGTTGAGTTCATCAACCTGCTTAAACACTGGTTCGGAATTTAGAGGATTAAGTTGGGGGGATCGTATCATAAATTCTGAGACTGTCATCATAATAGGTGGGATTTACAACCTTGGATTTGCTGTTTTCCATCTCATGTTCTGGAGAATCTTTAGGTGGAAAGAAGATTTGGCTTCTCTCTCGAGAATCAACAGGGCCATTACGCAAATCATGAACCTGTGCCTCACCTTTGTTTTTCTTGCCTTTGCATATATATCCCTTTTTCATGCAACGGAGCTTCTGACAACTAGCCTCGGCAAAACCCTGCTCGTTCTGATTTCCGCATTCTGGACATTAAGGGCGATCGAACAGATCATCTTCTTCAGTCTCCGAAAGAAGATATCAGTGACCCTTCTCATTGTTTTTGTGTTCGGGGCCTTGATCTATCTTTTTCCGGTCCTGGCTGGATAATGGTTCCGTACATAGCCAAACCATAAACAAGCCGGTAGTCATCTCCCACCTCGCTCACCGAATCCTAACAAGATCCTAACGAGTGTTAAATGTGGGTTTAGATCCTGGTTTTGAAGTGTATGCGGGGATA
>JBDRGH010000043.1:0-6443 GCA_043818015.1 Pseudomonadota bacterium | reverse complement strand
CCCACCTGTGAGCCCCGAAAGGGCCGTGTGGAATAAGCTATTGCCCAAACAGAAATAGTGAGGGCTTTGAAAAAGTATCGCTGAGGCTGAATCAATAGATTTTTTGGGGAACCCATCTGAACGAAGCGGAAGATATGCATTTTCAGGTGTCTCACCCGCCACAGGCGGGGAGTTTCTGAAAATGCCTGAAGCAAGTTCTCAGATGGGTCAAAATATATATTCTGAAGGACGAAGGGATGCTTTTTCATAGCAAACCAGGTCTCATAGTCAATTCGCCATTAGACAGATCCAAAAAAAGCTTTGGACAAAGCGAAAAGGGATTTGGGCAATAGGCTGGGAAGCAGTGAGCGAAGGAATAAAGGGGTTCACGTAAATAATGCCAGATTAGTAATGGAATCATGGTATTCCGAAAATACTTCGCCAGAAAGTCGGGAAACTCCAGTAACCGAATGAATTGACTTGGGAGCCCTTTGGTGTTATAAGGGGTAGAGGCCGGGTAGGTGCACGTGGAAATAGTGGAGGAACAGGGATTCCAGATTAAGAAGTTGGAAGTAGGAGGTTTTGAGAATAACTGCTATATCTTGAAATGCCGGCAAACCGGGGAAGGTCTCATAATTGATCCGGCAAGCGAAGCGCAAAGGATCTTTGAGGCGGCAAGGGAGACGCGGATAAAGTATGTGCTGATCACCCATGGTCATAACGATCACATCGGGGCCTTGGAGGCGATTAGGTCCCTGATCAACGCCCCGGTCGGGGTATACCGGCTGGACTCAAAAAGCGTCACCAAGCTTGTCGATTTCTATATAGCAGATGGGGATATCATTAGTTTTGGCAACCAGTCGCTCAAAGCCCTCCATACGCCGGGCCACTCTCCGGGGAGTGTCTGTTTTCTCATTGGGAAACACCTCTTCAGTGGTGATACCATATTCCCTGGGGGTCCAGGTAATACCTCCATTCCGGGTTCCAACCACCAACATATCTTAAAGAGCATAAGGGAAAAAATATTCGTACTACCGGATAATACGGTCATATATCCTGGTCATGGTTTAAACACGACTGTTGGTACCGAAAAATCGACGAACTTCTACGAAGGATAGGCGTGAAGCCAGAGATCTATACCCAAAGCAGTGCATTTGACATACTCGTGAATGACTGGAAAGAACTTGTGAAGAAGACCCCATTCAACGAGGTTTTCCTTACCTCGCAGTGGCAGAGTACCTGGTGGAGACATTTTGGGAAGAATAAGGAATTAAGGCTTCTTGCGGTTCGCCAGGAAGAGGGCGAGCTTTTAGGTTTGGCTTCGTTCTTAATTGAATCATCCCCTGATGGAAAAAGAGTAATGAAATTCCTGGGTGGAACAGATGTGACCGATTACCTTGATATTATTGCCAAATCAGGGTATGAGCAAGAAATGTGCAAAAAGACCGTAGATTTCTGGAAATCCATAGATGAAGAGTGGGATCTCATTGACTGTCACTCCCTTAAAGATACCGCAATTGCGTTGAATGGACTGAAGGAGCTCGCCATGGAACATGGATACTCAGTTGAGGTTTCTGTAGAAGATGTGTGCCCCAAGATCAATCTGCCTGCCTCGTGGGAGGATTATCTGGAATTATTGGATACGAAGGATCGCCATGAGTTACGACGCAAGATTCGACGGGTTGAGAAATTACCTGAATCTGTAGACAGGCATAGTACCGAAAAGGCTGATTCCTTAGCTCGGGAGATGGGCTTATTTCTGTCCTTGCACCGTAAGAGTAATGCTGAGAAGGAAGGCTTTATGAATAAGGGCATGGAGAGTTTTTTTCTAGCCATTGCGAATATTCTATTCCCGGAGAATTGGCTGAAGTTATCTTTTTTGAGGATAGGCGGGATCCATGTAGCCTCTTCACTCTGTTTCGATTACCAGAATAAGATTTGTCTCTATAATTCGGGTTACGACCCAACGTACTCTTACCTAAGTCCGGGAATAGTCCTTGTGGCTCATTTGATCCGAGAAGCAATTGCCTGTGGGCGAAGCGAGTTCGACTTCCTCCGGGGGAGGGAACCGTATAAATACCGTTTTGGAGCCAGGGATTCCAATATATACAGGATGGTCGTCAAGAAGGGAAATTCTTAAGAGGGTCACTATGCCAATAAATAGGGTGGTCATGATATCTGTTCATAGCAGTCCCCTGGACGTCTTGGGGGGAAGAGATACTGGAGGTATGAATGTATATGTCCGAGAGCTGAGTCGTAAACTGGGACAAAGGGGTATTTCCGTCGATATTTTCACGAGATCCAAGAACCTGTCAGTGCCAAAGATAGTCTCGATCGATGAAAAGGTTCGGGTGATCCATGTAAAGGCTGGCTTGGAAGAACCCTATGACAAGAATCTGATCTGGGCCTACTTACCAGAGTTTCTGGAAGGTGTATGCCGTTTTGCAGACGCGGAGGGACTGACTTATGATTTAATTCATAGTCATTACTGGTTATCTGGCTGGATAGCCAACGAGCTTCGCAAAAGATGGGGGATCCCAACACTGCAGATGTCTCACACCCTCGGTTTCTTGAAAGACCGGGTGGCAAGGAGTGATGATGAAAGGGAGTCTCCTTTTAGGCTAGCGCAAGAAATGGAGGTACTCAGTGCTGCTGACATGGTAATTGCTACAACCCCTCTCGAAAAGATACAGATAAACAAAGAATTTCATATACCCCTGAACAAGATTCAAGTAATCCCGTGTGGCGTAGACTGCAATCTATTTAGACCATGGGAATCAGAAGAGGCGAGGGTCCATTTGGGGCTAGATGGACAAAGGTTTATACTGTTTGTTGGGCGCATAGATCCAATCAAGGGGATAGACAACCTTATCAGGGCAATGGACATTTTGGCGAAGGCTGAGACAGATAACGGAAATGGTGTCAAATTATTGATCATCGGGGGTGTCCTTTCAGATGAAACTCGTACAGAAAAGAGCGAGTTGACCAATCTCATGAGATTGACCTCTGAGTTGAATCTTCAAGATAGAGTGGAATTCTTGGGCACTCAGAGACAGGAGCTTCTACCTTACTACTACTCCAGTGCAGAGGTATGCGTGCTGCCTTCCAGATATGAATCCTTTGGAATAGTTGCCCTGGAAGCCATGGCCTGCGGAACCCCTGTAGTAGCCTCCAGAGTTGGAGGGCTTTCTTATATTGTAGGGGATGAAAAGACCGGGTTCTTAGTACCTACAGGAGATCCTGAAATCTTGGCCGAGAGAATCAGGTGGATACTCGCTCACCCCGTTGTCAGGGACAGGTTGAGCAGAGAGGCGACTAAATGGGTTGAGAGATTTGAATGGTCATTGATCGTTGATAGAGTGATTGATGTATACTCAGAGCTCGCTTCTTGAAGAATCAAGCTGAGATTACGGGTAGAGGTCGAGAGGGACCGGCAGACATCGCTGAGCCCTCACCTTTCTAACCCGCTATGACTAACGTAAAGGGTGAGTCGATGGAGCCGGAAAGGATAATGGTAATTGTAGCCCATCCCGACGATGCGGAGCTTGGCTGCGGAGGAACAGTGGCCAAGTGGGTAAAAGAGGGGAAAGAGGTTCGATACGTTGTATGTACCAGCGGAGACAAAGGGACCAAAGATCCAAAACTTTCCCCGTATCGCCTTGCAGAGATACGAGAGGAGGAGCAGCTTAGAGCTGCTAACGTACTGGGTGTGGAAGGTGTGACCTTCCTGCGTCACGGGGATGGGGAAGTCGAGGTGAATCTAGCCTTTCGAAGTGAGCTGGCTCTGCTTATCCGACAATACAGGCCCCATGTTATAGTAACCCACGACCCCTGGAGACCTTATCTGTTGCACCCAGACCACAGGGCAGTGGGTTTTACCGCATCCGATGCTGTAATTGCCTCCAGAGATCATCTCTTCCTACCGGCACAGACATTTGCAGGATTTGATGCCCATGCCCCCCGCGAAATCCACTTTACCTTTCCCGGGAGCCCGGATCTTTTCAGTGATATTACAGAGACCTTTGATAAGAAGTTGGAGGCATTGGAACAGCATAAAAGTCAGATCCGGATTCATCCGAACTGGAACGACAGAATAAGAGAGATGTTCCGGGAGTTTGGCAAAGACCGTGGTATGCAATATGCTGAAATCTTTAAGAAAGTGGTACTCTAGGGGAAACTCAATATCCGGGTAGTCAGGAGTTTCCTGAGTTTCTGGCAAAGTATTTTCGGAAGACCATCATTTCATTACTAATCTGGCATTATTTAAGTGAACCCCTTTATCCCTTCGCTCAGGTACTTCCGCAGTGACCCTTTCGGGGCTCACAGGTGGGGAATACTTTCCCCTTCCAGCCTCTAAAGGGCTGGCGTTCCCCTTCCCGCTCACCCTCGACCTGTCTGCGTGCAACGCACAGGCAGGTGGGTACCCCACTGCTTCAGCAAATTTCGCCAAGAGACAAAGGAGTTCACTATAGATTCGGCAAACTCCAGCTCGGTAGTCTGTCTAGAACCTGTTGTCAAAACCGTTGTCAAATTCTCAGTGTCCCGATTAGACTTTTAATACTACTGATCTCATGGTACATCAGGTATTCTTCAATACCTGAAAGAATATCCATGGTAGCCTTTGGATTAATGAAGTTTGCCGTTCCTACCTGGATGGCAGAGGCACCGGCGATAAAGAATTCCAGAGCATCGTTGGCAGTCGTTATCCCTCCTATTCCGATTACCGGGATTTCCACGACCTTTGCTACTTCCCACACCATCTTCAAAGCGATCGGTTTTATCGCGGGACCGGATAGTCCTCCGGTTATATTAGCCAGTTTAGGAGTCCTCGTATCAACGTCTATTGCCATCCCCGTTACGGTATTAATGAGGGAGAGTGCATCGGCTCCGCCATCCTGAACAGTTCTGGCTATCTCTGTGATATCGGTGACATTGGGGGATAGCTTCACGATCAAGGGGAGCCTCGTCGAGCATCGCACCAGGTGTACCACCTCAAAGGCTCTGGCGGGATCAGTTCCAAACAGTATCCCACCTTCTTTAACATTCGGACAGGAGATATTGACCTCCAGCCCCGACACTCCATGAGTTCCATCCAAGATCTTCGCCAGTTCACGGTACTCTTCTAAACTAGCGCCAAAGATGTTTACAATTACAGGAGTGGTAGTCTCTGTCAGATAGGGAAGCTTCTCTTCAACAAAACGTTCTACTCCAACATTCTCCAGACCAATGGCGTTTAACATTCCCCCGGTAGTCTCAACGATCCGGGGAGGGGTATTGCCTGGCTTCGGTTTCAACGAAATACCTTTGACTACAATTGCCCCCAGTTTACTGAGGTCCACGTAAGGGGCATACTCTTCCCCATAACCAAAGGTCCCCGAGGCAGTTATCACAGGATTCTTTAATTGAATCCCGCCAATATTAACGGATAAGTCGACGGCTTCACGGTCCATTAAGATCATTTACTCCCACAGTACCTCGTTACTATCAAAGACGGGGCCTTCTTTACAAACCCTTTTATAATCGATTCTCAGTTCCTGGCCGCCGGTTTCTCGATCGCCTTCTCGCTTCGAAGGTTGGACTCTTGATCTGGTTTTAACTACGCAGCCCAAACAAGCACCCAGACCGCAGGCCATTCTGGTTTCTAGAGAGACCTGGCATGGGATCTTTTTTTCACGAGCAATCTTTGCCACCTCTTTTAACATAGTCTCCGGACCACATGCAAAGAGGTGAGAAGGAAGAATTGAGCCATATTCCCTCGAATCGAGATAATTCAAAAGCAGATCGGTAACTACTCCCCGATGGCCGAGACTCCCATCCTCTGTAGCTACTCTAACCTCCACCCCCAGTCTTTCGAAGTCTTCCACGCATAGAACATCGTCTCCGGCCTTACCCCCCAAGAAGAGTAAAAGGGGCTTAACGCCTGAACGCTGTAACCTGATTCCCTCTGCCAGGCTTAGAAGTGGGGCTACTCCAATCCCTCCCGCCACCAAGATTGCTGCCCCCATGGTACTACCGATTCTAAAACCATTGCCCACTGGTCCCAAGAGATCGATCTTATCGCCCACCTTCATCTCAGACATTATCTTTGTCCCTTTTCCCACCACATTGTAGAGTATCTCCACTACGGAATCTCCACCCGTTCCTTTCGTTTCGGCACCTGTTTTTCGAATCCTATGAATTGCAAAGGGGCGTCGCAAGAAAGGGTCCAGCTGATTGCTCACTTTTGCCATAATAAATTGGCCAGGGGCGGCCTTTGAAGCTATCTCCGGGCAATCTAACCCAATTCTATAATAAGTTGCAGATACCTCTCTATTGAAGAGAATCTTCGACACTACTTGATACATTGATGATCCTGTAAAAAGTCGAAATTTGGGTGGCAAAGTAAAAAGCTCCAGATGCAAGGCGCGCAAATCCTGAGGAGTGAGGCGTACTTAGGGGTACACCGCAACGACGAAGGATGCGGG
>JBDRGH010000042.1:0-3779 GCA_043818015.1 Pseudomonadota bacterium | reverse complement strand
TCCGGGCATAGACGGGAAAATGAGATATTTCAAACCAATCCGAATAGAGATGTATTCCACGATATTAGAATTGATCAGGGATTATGGCCCCAAGCTCGATGTTTACCTCTGCATGGAGAGCCGTGAAGTGTGGAGGAAGGTATTCGGGGATGATAGGGTTAGGAACAGTAAAGATCTAACTGAAATATTGGACAAGAGTGGAGATAATCAATGAACATAAGGGAAAATGTCATCAGGCCTAATTCAGAAATGGGAAGTGGGAGGGTCAAACAATACGTATTCTCCAAGGGCAGGAAGCTTACACAAATAACTACATTTTGTCCTGACATTATAGGTCCTGGCCCAACCCATATTTATGTTATTGAAGATCAAGCCTTGACCTTGGTGGACACGGGTATTCCCACCCGTTTGGCCAAAAATATTTTCTATTACTGGAGAAATCAATACATTCCCCCGGCCGTGAAAGACCTTCCGGATGATCATAGTGAGACTGAACTCATCACAGGACTGAAGGCGGCTGGATACTCCGTGAAGGATATAGAATTAATAATCATAACCCACGGTCACCCAGATCATTACCTCCTGGGGAAGATTATAGTAGAGAGGAGTCGTGCTCGAGTTATAGCTCACGTTCTAGACACCGATAAGATTTGTAACCCATGGACGATTTCGAAGACAGTAATTGAAGGACGCCCCAGGTACGAAGCTTTCGGAATGCCTCTTCCCAAATCCTCAGCCCATGAGTACCATAAGGAGGTTGAACTCGAAGCCCTCAGTCTATCACTAAAGGTGGACTATCCTATCGTACTAAACGGTCCGCTATCACTAGATGGAATCCAGAGTGATCTTATTACCGTAAAGCACTCGCCCGGTCATTCACCAGGGGCTGTGTGCCTGATCATTGGTTCAGAAGGAGACGACGAGAAGATGCTCATCTGTGGGGATGTCCTTTTGTACCCCATAACCCCTCATCCTGACAATCTCGTTCATTATCTTCGTTCCTTAAATGACTTACAACAACTGGAAAAGGTTGCCCTGTCACTCCCTGCGCATGGGAAGAATATGAGAGACCTCCATGGCAGGATTCGTTTTCTTAAGAAACATCATCGTCGCAGACTCGAGTCCACCTTTAAGGCATGCCACAAACCCAGAAGCCCCTGGGAGATCGCCTCTGCGCCTCGATACTTTGATGTGTTTGTAGACCCTACCAAATTTAATCCTATGGCAGGTAATGAGGCGTTCATTCATATGAGGCTTCTGGAGATGGCTAAAGGACTCTATCGATCTAGTATAAATGGTGTAGTCCACTATTACCAGAATACGGGAGAAAGGTTCGAAGACGTTTACCGGAGAGTCATCGAGATCATCAATGATGGAAGGTCCACCATCTTATAACAGTCTTATGATACGAACCAGAGCTGGGATAGCTTTCCGCTATTTACGTCAAATAACTTGGGGGGCTGGGCGGGCACTGATTTCATCACTGGTCATTTTAGTCTGGCAGGGTTCAGGGAGGCAGCTGTCAGGATAATAACCGCTCCCTCACTTCTCAAGTGTGACGGTCCAGATAGAAAGGGTCTTACCATTCCTTACATGCCAGATCTCGATAGCCGCTTCCTTTACGTCTCCGTTTTCGTCGAATGTTATAGGACCTGAAACCCCCTGGTAATTAATGTCTTTACCTGCCTTCAATAGTTTGAATGCTTCGGCAAATTGGTTATACGAAACATTCCAGCCAGGAGGGTTGGCTACAGAATGTAAATTATCTCGTATAGCCTTTCCCTGTTCTCTGAATGACATCTCGAGAAACTTCGGTCCAACCTTTTGAATGGCAAGGGCAATCAGTGCAATCGCATCATAAGACTGGGTTCTGAAAGGCACCGTTACATAATACCGAATCTTTTTCTCATCAATCCCATCTTTTTTCAGTTTCTCCACGTAGTCTTTTTCAAATTGTTTTACTGCTGCGACTTCTAGTGCACCGGGGGCAGTTCCAAAAGAACCATCGATGTACTTGGAAGCTGGCCCACGTGATACTGCATCTCCTTTCATTCCGTCAGGAAAGATGTATCTACCTTGATACCCTAGCTCAACGGCTTCCATCAGCAGTTTATTACCATCCAATGGATACGCGATGATATTTAGAACAGCTGGTTTCCCTCTTATCGCAGTCCCCATCTCTCCCCGGTAGGATGCTTTGCCCTGATCGTAAGGGACCATAACGATGATCTGTCCACCCTTTTCTTCAAAGGCCCTTTTGAAAGCCTCAGCAAGTCCTTTCCCATAACCATTGTTTACAAAGATTACCGATGAGGTCTCATAGCCCAGGTTTTTTGCCAGCGTCGCCTGGATTACCCCCTGGAGCGCATCGGACGGACAGGTTCTGAAGACAAACCCCTTATCATCCAGATCCGTCAATTCCGGTGAGGTAGACGCAGGCGAGATTTGCACGACCTGGTTGGCTATGGTCACACTCGAGCTGGCTATCGTAACTCCGTTGGAGAGCGCTCCGACGAAGGCCGGTACCTTATCAATCTCCACTAGCTTGGTTGCCGCATCACGGCCCACTACAGGTGATGTGGCCGTATCCCTGGTGATCAACTCTACCTTTCGACCGAGGAGCCCACCTGCCGCGTTAATGTGGTCGATGGCCAGTCCAGCACCGTAATTTATGGGCGGACCGAAGGGAGCCAAACCACCGGTAAGAGACGTCAAAGAGCCGATCCTGATTGATTTCTGCGCAAGGCCGGGTGTCCTTAAACCTAAACAAAACAGAAAAATGAAGGTTAACACGAATGACTTTTTCATAACCCTCCTTTCACTGAAAACAGTTTTACAAACGCACAGCCAATCTATATAGGACAATTGAGAAGAAAAAGCAACAAACAAATACCCCGCTACTCAAGATCCCAGCCAGCTCATTGCCAAATTCCCACAGAGCCTGCATAGGGCCATCAACCTGCTATGTAACAAAAACGCATCAAGGCAACTCCGTTTTACAAACGAACGCAGGAACTCCGGTATTATATCATTTTGTCCCTCAGCGCAGGGAATACAAAAAACCCGGGGGGCGCCAGAGTTCTTTCGCCTCGTCTTGGGCGAGGTGAGAAAGATGGGTGTTTCAAAAGGCCCGGAGACGGTGGATCCCGCCTAAAGATTTGTGGCACATTTGCCGATACAAAGAAATTAAGGTTGCGCAAGGGCTCTCCATGTGAAAACAGCGACCCTTGATGGAAACGAGCGAGTCATCTGAAGATGCTGCCTCGCTACGGGCAGGTATCAATCTCAAAAAATGGCAACTACTCCTTCCCCCCTCAATGAGATGAAGGTAAATCTTGTTACACTATCGTTCCGAGGTAACCTTGAAAAGGCCTTTCTTGAAGACTACTTTCAAAAATCCCTGAGACATGTCCGTACAGCACTGCTCATCGCCATCTTTTTCTACGGAATCTTCGGAATCCTGGACGCGTGGCTAGTCCCAGAAGCGAAACAAACCCTGTGGCTCATCCGATATGCCATCTTCCTGCCCTTCGTATCTATCACCTTCCTCTTCTCCTTCTCCAGGCACTTCAAGAGATATATGCAGGCCTCTGTCGCCACCGTGGTCTTAGTGGCTGGACTCGGTATCATTGCAATGATCTTGATCGCCCCCTATCCAACAAATTACTCATACTACGCAGGTCTGATCCTCGTCTTCATATACGGATATACCTTCTTTAAACTGAGATTCATCTGGGCAACCCTCGCCGGGTGGACAATCGTGATTGCCTATGAAATTG
>JBDRGH010000041.1:0-5767 GCA_043818015.1 Pseudomonadota bacterium | reverse complement strand
CGTTGACGAGGACCCTCGATTTGCTGGTCATCCCGCCTCAGTGATGGAACTTCTTGGAATACCCTTTTCGGGATCACCGTCTGCGGCCCTGATGCTAACAACCGATAAGCTCTTGACTAAACGCTTGCTTCGGGCAAGAGGAATAAGGACACCGAAGTACCGGTCTTACAACAATATGGCCTCCTTTTTCCCTCATACCCTGAACTATCCTGTTATAGTGAAACCGAGGTTCCAAGATGCCAGTATTGGTATCGACCAAGATTCGATATTTGCCGACGGAGACGCACTCCGGAAAGGGCTTCCAGAATTCTACGGGCGTTTCGGACCAGTTTTGGTTGAGGAATACATCGAGGGAAGAGAGTTCAACGCCTCCCTTTTAGGTTGTCCTTTGGGGCGGGTACTCCCCATCGCAGAGATCGATTTTTCGAATCTTCCTGAAGAACTATACCCCATTGTAGGGTACCGGGCCAAATGGGACCCCGAATCCTTCGAATACCACCATACACGCAGAACGTTCCCGGAGGAGTTTCCCTATGGCCTGCTGAGTAATATGGAGAAGGTGGCCCTTGATTGTGCTCGTCTTTTTATGCTAAGAGATTATGGGCGGGTCGATATGCGAGTGGATAGTAAAGGAAAGGTGTATGTCCTTGAGATCAATGCGAATCCATGTCTAAGTCCCGACGCTGGCTTTGCGGCGGCCATTCATAGCGCCGGAATGACGTATTCTGATTTTGTGAAGATTCTTGTAGATTTTATGACCGAGAGGGCGTCAAGATATGGTTATTAGGCCTCTTATCTTTCAGGACAGATCTAAGATATTCCGTCTCATCGAAGGCACTAGAACTTTTAATAAGATGGAGATTGAGGTGGCCGGCGAGGTTATCGATGATGCCCTCCGCCATCCGGGGAAAAATGATTACCAGGTCTTCTGTGCTGTCAATGGCTCAGACTCACTCAACGGATATATCTGCTTCGGTCCGATTCCCATGACGCGGGACCGATATGATCTCTATTGGATTGCCGTGGACGAGAGGGTTTCCAGACAAGGGGTCGGGGGAAGACTTCTGGAATTTATGGAGGCAGATCTTCTGACGAAAAGAGCGAGACGCGTTTATGTAGACACGTCTTCAACTCCTCCCTACAAGGCCGCAAGAGCTTTTTATGAAAAGCATGGCTATCTACTTGCGTGTGTGCTTGACGATTTTTATAGGAAAGGTGACCATAAAATGATATTCATGAAGGAACTTTAAATTGTTGTCCTCCCCTTTCTCACTCCGAAGTGTCCCATCGTATGGTGTCGAAAATTTATCACCCTGAAGTGTCTTCAGTCCTCTAGAGCTATCCCTATTAAAAAAAGAGTCTTAACAGTAAGCAGTTCTCTTGATTTAATCCGACCTGTATTCATTTCAATGAAGGGTTGAAGAGTGTAGCAGGACGAATAATTATATAGAAATATGAACCATTAATGTGTTATCTCGATCCTGAGGAACGGGAGGAAAGATAAGATAAAAATGTTGTAAAAGAAAATTAGACATGATAATAATTCAGCCCACGCTGGGAGTGAGGAAATTTCCACACAGAAACCGGCTGCTTTTGGCCCAAAATCGATGAGGCCAATAGAGTAGCGTTCGAATTCCTTGCACACCAACCGGAGAAGGGTGATGTCAAGTTCATGCATCCGTCTTATGGCCGACCTTGAAAAGACCCTTTCCGAAGCCGGGCCCCTCGAACGAAAACTCGAAAGATTCTTGACCTTTTCACTGGACCATCTCCCCGTTTTAGCCACTGCCCTTGCTATATGGAAGAAGTCCTGGGCTATTTCCCTCTTGAAAAAGACAGGAGGAGAAATTGTTAAAGGGGGATATAGGTCAAGAGATCAGGTGGACTTTGAGCGGTGGTTCAAAGGGGGGCTTGAAGGTTACCTAAATATCCATTCAATACCTGTTATGGATCATAAAGGGATAAAGGGTTGGCTGGGAGTTGCCACAGAGTCCCCTCTGTCAAAGGATGAGACGTCCTTCTTCGAGTATTTTGCAGCGAGGGTAGCTTATCTGCTCTCAGAAGCCATGCCTTACACCCATTCCGACAGAGGAAAGCGTTCGATCCTTATCAATCATATCATGATGCAACTGACCAAGAGCAGTTGCATTGAGGATAGTGTGTCCCGGATACTGAGCAGTTTTCTTGACTTTTTGGGGAAGAAAAGCGGGGCCATCTATCTAATCAGTGACACTGAGGACGTCTTCGACCTTATTGCGGAGAGGGATTTCATCGGGCAGGTAGAAGGTTTTGGAAATAGGTTAAGAAAAGAAGAAACATGGCTTTTCGAAGTAATGCAGAAGAGAATGCCCAGGAATACAAATGGGCTGGTGGAGTTAGGGGGCTCTTCCGGGAAGAAGATTACCTCCAAGAATGCCGGTTTTGTGACAGGGAGACCCATCCTCCAAAGAGGTCAGGAAGTCGGCTTTTTCTTCGTTGGAAATCGTCGCCCATTTTCAGAGGCAGATGAAGGAAAGATATCATTCCTGACCGATCAATTAGTTTTATTTCTTGATCATTTCCGCCTGTACAGGAGGCTCAAAGATATTGGTGGTTCGTCTTCGAGAGGCCCTTCTGTGGAAGAGATCAGTCACATGATCGTTAATGAGGTGGCAATATCTCTTCGAGCTGCGGCTGTCTGGCTGATGCTTTACAATACCGAGACCCATATGCTTGAGATGACGGCCTACCAAGGGCTTTCCAAAGGAGAGTATGATCACCTTCGCATCCCACCCGGTAAGGGGATCATCGGAAGGGTTTTCGAATCCCTTGCCCCCGTCTTCATCCCGGACATTCGGACTGATTCGGATCCTGCCTGTCACCTTGAAGAGGATGGGATTTCTTCTTATCTGGCTGTTCCTCTTGTTTATGGTGGGGAGAGTATCGGTGTCCTTGCCATATTCTTTCCTGATACAGCGGATGATATGAGCTATGAACAGGAGGAAATCGACCTATTAACACTCCTAGCTACTCAGGTGGCGATCGCCATCGAAAATACACGTTATACCAGGGAGCTGGAGGATCTTAAATTAGAATGGGCCTCGGCCTTTGATTCTATACCTGACATTATCTGCATTCTCGATAGAGAGTACCGAATTATTAAATCGAATAAGGCCCTCGCTTTAAAATTTGGTGTCTCTTTGGAAGAATTTCTTTCGGAGCCATGCTATCGTCTCATCAGAAACCGGGAAATAGCCTGTGAGGAATGCCCCCACAGGGAGACCCTCGAGACAGGGCTACCCTCATATAGAGAGTGGAAGCAGGACGGTCGAATCTTTCTAACTCTTACCTCTCCCATTCAAGCAGCGAACGGCAAGACGGATAAAACCGTCTACTTTGTGAAGGACATAACCGAGGACAAGGAGAAAGAAAAACGGCTTCAGCAATACCAGAAGATGGCCGAGGTCGGAACTCTTGTCTCCAGGATTGCTCATGATATCAGAAATCCACTCGGAGCTATCGCCAATTCCGTGAGTATTCTGGGAAGGTTCATTAGCAACGAGGGACCCCAGGGACAGCTCCTTACCATTGCCCTTGAGGAGATCCAACGGTTGAAAGAGATGCTCTCGGAATTTATGGAATTTGCGCGAGTGCCCGAGCCAAGACCTCAATCAGTCAACATGGTGGACGTAGTTGAACAGGCTCTGGAGCTGCTGGAGGAAGACGAGGCATTGATGAAGGGTATTGTGGTCGAGAAACACTTTGAAACCGAGGACACGGTGTGTTCAGTGGATTCCTCCATGATACGAAGCGCCCTGTGGAACCTCTTTTCTAATGCTGCAGAGGCTATGCCCAATGGCGGTGTTCTCCGTATATCACTGGGGGTTTGCGAGACGGGTGAAAGCGAGGAGGTGGAGCTGCAGATAAGAGACACGGGGGTTGGAATCCCCAGAGACATTGCAGATCGTATACTTGAGCCCTTTGTAACAACAAAAGAAAAAGGTACGGGCCTGGGCCTCTCTATCGTTTACCAGATTGTCTTAGCTCACCGAGGGACCATCAACATAGAACCAGCCTCAGGAGGAGGTACTCTTGTTGTTTTGAGGCTTCCAACGAGGAACGAATAGGGATGGAAAGGATACTGATTGTCGAGGATCAAAAGGGGATGCGGGAATCCATGGTAATAGCCTTTCAGATGGCGGGATACGACGTCGATGAAGCGTGCAGCGGTGAGGAGGCTATGGGAAAAATACGCAAGTCATCTTTTGACCTTGTGCTGACCGATCTGAAAATGGAAGGGATTGATGGCATTAACCTCCTCAAGAGGATTAAAGAGATGTATCCCCAAACAGAGGTTATTGTCGTTACAGGACATGGCTCTATTCAGAGTGCCGTAGAGGCTATAAAACAGGGCGCTTACGACTATTTGACCAAACCTTTCCATCCAGAAGAACTCCTTGTCATTTCCAACAAGGCTTTGGAAAGAGGAAGTTTGGTGAAACGGGTGAGAAACCTGGAAGAGCAGGTTAGAGATAAATACAGTTTCGAAGGAATTGTTGGTAATTCTCCGGCAATCCAGAAGGTGATTGCTTTAATCAAACAAATCGCAAAGACCGACAGCACCGTCCTCATTACGGGAGAAAGCGGCACAGGAAAGGAACTGATCGCTAAGGCACTTCACAACAACAGCCTGAGATCCCGGAACGCCTTCGTCACCATTAACTGTGGGGCTATTCCTGATAATCTTCAGGAGAGCGAGCTATTCGGCCATACAAGGGGAGCATTTACTGGAGCGGTGAAGGAAAAAAAAGGGCTCTTTGAAGAAGGTAACAATGGAACGATTTTTCTGGACGAGATCAGCAATACTTCCCTTTCAACCCAGTCTAAGCTTCTTCGATTTCTCCAGTATGGGGAGATCCGACGAATAGGAGATAATAAAACTATCTATGTAAATGTTCGGCTGATAGCTGCAACGAACCAGGACCTTTCCAAAGAGGTGAGAGAGGGGAAATTTCGGGAAGATCTTTTTTACCGTTTGAATGTCATACCTGTTGTCTTGCCACCCCTCAGGGATAGAAAAGTTGATATCCCTCTCCTTGCCCAGCACTTTTTAGAAGATTTCGCCCTTAAGATGGAAAGGGATACCCAGAAGATTTCGAAAAAGGCTATGGATCTTCTGATGGGCTACTCTTGGCCCGGAAACATCAGAGAGCTCCAAAGTACCATCGAAAGGGCAATGGCCATGAACACTTCCGATATGATCGAGTGTGAAGACCTGCTGCTGCCAATTTCGACCGTTCCTGCTACAGATACATCAACATTAAACATAAAAGAGGAAGTTGCAGAGTTTGAGAAGTTGACCATACTCAAGGCCTTAGAGATGACAGATGGTAGGTTGAAGGAAGCGGCTACAGCCCTGGACATGTCTGATACTACCCTCTGGAGAAAGATGAAAAAATATGGTATCAAGCACACCTTCAAGTAGCGTATTTCATGAAATGAATATTTCAAATCTGAAATAAGGGAAATCATATTTCAAAGATTTTTCTAGAATGTCCTCAGCAGGCCAAGAAATGTCAACGGAGTCAAACAATTTTTGATTTTGGCACGCCTCTTGTATGAGTAAATAGAGGGGTTTAATGTATACGATCCCACTGTAGGAGCCTGCGTTATGGCAACGGTCTTGATCGTTGATGACCATCCGAATATCGTGAAATCTCTCTACATGGGACTGAAAAAGGAAGGATTTGAAGTTGCTACAGCCTCAACTGGAATCACCGCCCTCGAG
>JBDRGH010000040.1:0-4918 GCA_043818015.1 Pseudomonadota bacterium | reverse complement strand
TTTTGGCGGCCAGTTCTTCCAGAGTACTCCCTTTAGGGAGCACAAAAGGAGCATTCAAATCCGGCTCCTTGCCGGGGGATTTGGTGTAGACACGGATGATACTGGCCATATCGTAGATCTTCTCAAGGAAGGATGTTAAGTTACGCTTGGTCTGCGTGGAGATACCCAAGCTCGGGAGTTCCATCTCTGACAACTCTAGGAATACCTCATAATCTTCTTCATCTTCTGTTTGGTCCATTTTATTGACCACTACAAGGATTTTCTTGATAAAGGGGGGTTTTTTCAGACCTTCTGGAATAGCGGTCCCCTCGGGATACATACGCAACTCAGCGAGTATCGAGAGAATATCCTCAAATTGTTGCAAAGGATCTTCATGGAGGTCCAAAAGGATGATCAAGATATCGGAACGCCGAATCAGATCCACCATTCCCGATTCCAGATAGCCCCCGCTCAGGGGTGGGGTGTCTATTAACTGGAATTGAATGTTCTCAAAGAAAACCATGCCGGGGGTCGGCCTCCAGGTGGAGTGGGGAAAATCGGCCACCTCAGGAGTAGCATTCGTTAAAGCTTCAATCAGAGATGACTTCCCCGAATTGGCCGGACCGATGACGACGACCTGCGCAGCCCCTTCCTTCTCAATGGAATAAACGCTTTCCCGTCTGGAGGCTCCCTTTTTCTGTTCAGATTGGGCCTTGAATTTGGAGATCCTACGACGGAGGTCGGCGCGGAGCTTATCGGTGCCCTTATGTTTGGGCATAATAGTGAGCATTTCCTCAAGGGCCTGTACCTTGTCTTCCGGGGCTTTGGCTTGCCGATATCGCTTTTCCGCTTCTAAATATTGAGGCGGCAGATTGGCTGGCATGTAACTGCGACCTTTTAGGAAAGAGAGAGTGTTCCAGGAAAATATTCGAAGATAGCTATGACTTACGATGAGATACCAAATTCCAGTTTGGTGTAATCTAGCAGTTATTCGTAGATAAATCAAATAGAAAAGTTTTTCCCGAAGCCAGGGGCGAAAACTTTGTCGTTTAACTCCCCTTTTTCCATTGCGAGAGTCCTCCGTTTGTGGTATAAAAAACAACAATCAAATTACTACGAAGTTCGGATAGCAGATGGAACCTATCGAATCGATAATAAGTTCAGGGATGGATAGACATAGTGAGTTTATGCAGGAGGCGCTGGCGGCAGCGAGAGAGGCAGGGCGAAAAGGTGAGGTTCCTGTTGGGGCCGTGATCATTTCTCCTGAGGGAGAATTATTGGCCAAGGCTCACAATGAATCCATTTCCAGGAATGACCCTACTGCCCATGCTGAAATTCTAGCGCTGAGGATGGCTGGTAAGAGGCTCAGTAACTACCGGCTTCTAGGTACCACGTTTTATGTCACTGTGGAACCGTGTCTCATGTGTATGGGGGCGCTTGTGCAGGCCAGAGTCACCCATCTGGTTTATGGCGTGAGGGATCCAAAGGGAGGAGCGGTAGATTCCTTATATAATATTGCAGAAGACCCCAGGCTGAACCATAGGATGGAGGTTTCCGGAGGAGTGTTAGAAAAAGACTGTCGAGAGATCATACGATCATTCTTCCACCGACTAAGAGAGAATCAATAGTGATTTAAATTCGTGAATCTGCTCCCAAGGATACTTTTTCGGAAATAGTTATAGTCTTCAAAGCTCTCTGCTATTTGAGGTGTTCAGTTTTTCTTAACACGCAGTACGTGAAAGGTTTTGTCAACCAGGGTTTACCGGAGAGATGGCCGAGTTTGGTCGAAGGCGGTTGATTCGAAATCAATTGTCCCGAGAAATCGGGACCGGGGGTTCAAATCCCTCTCTCTCCGCCAGATCACTTTCATAAGAAAGTGATACTTGTAACCTTTAATTTTTAACCTTTGATATTAATGGAAAATTGTAGATTCAGGTTTAGAAATTCACTGAGATTAGCTTGAAATTAAAGGTTAAGAGTTACGGGTTTATCGTACCCCACGTTAGTGGGGTCATGGAGAGATGTCCGAGCTGGTCTAAGGAGCACGACTGGAAATCGTGTGTATGCCCAAAAGGTGTACCGAGGGTTCGAATCCCTCTCTCTCCGCCATGACAGTTTGTCGAGAAGAAATTGGAACGTGGTAGCTGGATCCTACGCAACGGAGGGTTGCAAACCCCGTCAGGTCCGGAAGGAAGCAGCGGTAGTAATCTCTCTCGTGTGCCGTAGGGTATTCCAGCTATCACCTAAACGTCTGCGGGACTCTACAACTGGCAGAAACCCCCAGGGACGTGAGGGGCAGGGAGTCAGAATCGAGAAGAGAATCATGCAGATTCTGGCTCGGCACGTTGGGGGGCTTCGCAGGTGACCTGATACGTAACGGGGTCTTTTTGATGTCCTATCTGGTATTGGCTCGAAAATGGCGACCTCAGTTATTCGAAGAGGTCGTAGGCCAACGACACGTCACAAAAACTCTTCAGAATGCTATTGGTGGCGATAGGCTAGCCCATGCCCTTCTATTTACTGGTACGAAGGGGGTAGGAAAGACCTCAGTGGCCCGAATTGTGGCAAAGGCCTTAAACTGTGAGGAGGGTCCGACTCCCAGACCGTGTAACCAATGTCAGTCTTGCAGGGATATAGCTGCCGGTGTATCCATGGACGTTCTCGAGATTGATGGGGCATCGAATACCGGTGTCGACGATATCAGAGAACTCAGGGAAAACGTCAGATACCTCCCCACAAGGGGCGGGCACAAGGTATACATCATCGATGAAGTACATATGCTGTCCAATAGCGCGTTCAACGCATTGTTGAAGACCCTCGAGGAACCCCCCGGACACATAGTATTTGTCTTCGCTACTACAGAACCCCATAAGATCCCGCCCACCATCCTTTCCAGATGTCAACGGTACGATTTTAAGCGGATTCCCACCAGAGACATTTTTGAGCAGCTTAAGCTCATTGTGTCGGATGAGAAGATACAGATCAGTGAGAAGAGTCTGACGTTGGTTGCCAGGACGGCGGAAGGTAGTATGAGGGATGCTCAAAGTATTCTGGATCAGGCTATCTCATTTGCCGGGAAGGATATTAATGATGATGAAATTGTGGAGATCTTGGGACTCATAGACCGAAAGCTCTTTTACGAGACCTCTCTTTCGATAATACAGGGGAACCCTCAGAGATGTCTCGATATTATTGAGGATGTCTATAACTATGGGCACGATATCAGGGAATTCTATAAGGGTCTTGTAGAACACTTTAGAAACCTGGTTGTCGTCAAGGTAAGTAAGACTCCTTCCAGGCTCATAGATCTTCACGAGAGCGAGATTGAGGAACTTACCGCACAGGGGGCTTTGGTAGGTATCGATGAGATCCAGCAATTATTCAGGGTACTTACGACCAATGAGGGAGAGATCATAAGGTCAACTAACCCTAAATTGATGATGGAGATGACCCTTGTTAGAATGGCTCATACGAGACCATTAGTTTCCATTGATGATATCTTGGGAAAATTAGACGACCTGGAAAGGAAATTGACAGGCCTTCAAGTCGGTGACAGTCAGGCAGCCACTATTCCTCCCGCAAAAGTGCAATCTTCGACTGTGCCTTCTCAGAGACCAATTAGCCCTGAAGTTGAAGATGTGGAGATTACTGATCATGATGAACCTTCAGAGGCAGCATCCGAAACTATGGAGTTGGATACGAAGGACGTGTGGCTGAATCTGATTGATTTCGTCAAGAGGAAAAGACCGCTTCTCGGCTCCATACTTGAGCTCGGTCAATTGTTACACTTGGATAACGGGAAGATCGATATTGGACTCAAAGAAAATTCTGTATTTCTGGACAGTATGAATGAGCCACAGAACAAGAAGGATCTGATAGATATTTGCAGGGAATTCTTCGAAAGGGAGGTCACGGTATCGATATCGGTCGTGGCTCCTAATTCAGGGTCCATGTCCACGCCGGAGAGGAAGAGCAACGGATATGACACTGTGAGAAAACTGCGAGAAGAAGCACTGAACAGTCCGGTTGTGAAGGACATCGTCAATATCTTCGGGGGTAAAATTACGGACATAAAAACGAAACGGGTTTAAAGTGAGCCTATCTCAACCGTGTAAACACTAAACTCTAAACCGTCAATTCTAAACAAACCCAGGTGCTCGAAGTAAGAAATTCAAAACGATGTGATATGCGTTATGGTATTGTGATTTTGGATCTTGAAATTGTTCACCCTGTTACGTAGATGTATTAAAGAGCTTTGGTTGCCTTTTCATTGCAAGTTCCATTTTCGAACAGGATTGTTAATTTGCAATTTACTGAACAGGGTAAAGGGTTTGGAGATTAAGATTTAGGATTCTTTACATTTCATGAAAAATTAACCCTGGGTACCCCGTGCGGGAGCACGGGGAGGAAAGGGTAAAAAGAAAATAATATTAAACGGTTCTCAAAATGCCCCGTGCGGGGGCACGGGGAAATTTACTGAACGTGTTTGGCGATTCTATGTCGTGACGGAGGTAATGGATGTCAAAAGGTTTGGGAAATATTATGAAACAGGCCAAGTTGATGCAAGAAAGGATTGGAAAGATCCAAGAGGAGATGGCCGATAAGACGGTAGAGGCATCGGCTGGCGGAGGGATGGTTACAGCAGTGGTAAACGGGAGACAGGAGGTAGTTTCCATAAAGATAGATCCCGAGGTTGTCGATCCCAATGATATTGGCATGTTGGAGGACCTTGTAGTAGCTGCCGTCAATGAGGGTATAAAGAGATCTCAGGAGATGGTGGCGGAAGAGATGAGTAAGATCACGGGCGGGATCAAGATTCCTGGACTGATGTAGCGTAATCCCGGGCAAACTTGGGAAGGAAGTGGGATGTCAACTTCGTACTTTGCAGACCCTATTAACCGACTTATAGAGAGGCTGAAAAGACTTCCGGGAATCGGTG
>JBDRGH010000039.1:0-2856 GCA_043818015.1 Pseudomonadota bacterium | reverse complement strand
CGCAATTTCCTCAATGAAGGTGCCGGTACCAGCCGCACACTTCCGGTTCATCTTAAATTCAATCCGATGACCCCGGCCATCGAGCTTAATCACCTTATTATCCTGACCACCGATGTCCACCAGGGTTAACGCTCGGGGTACATGAGCGAATCCCCCCCGGGCATGACAGGCAATCTCAGTCTTCACCCCTGAGGCAAAGGTAATGCTGTGCCTCCCGTATCCAGTGGAAACGATGGGTATATCATCCCATCCCCTCCCTTTTAAGGCAATGTTCAGGACCTCCCTGGCAACGTTCTGGTAGTCGACTCCGGAGCGACACACATGGCTTCCCACCATTTTCCCTTCCTGGTCGATTACCACCGCCTTAGTGGTGCAGCTACCTATATCAATACCGGCGTATATCCTCACTATGTTTCCTCTATTTGCTCAACGAAGGCTTCAATGTTGGTCACAGTCTGTTCCTCAGAAAAACAACGAAGGTCATTAAGGTCACCGTTGATTATGAGGTGGGGTATGCCCAACCGCTCACTGAGACGATTTGCCATACCATAGTGGTTGTTGGTGTTGCTAGGACAGGTCTTGGCATCATGGTACAAGACCCCATCGAGACCGAAGCGCTCTACCTTGTCGGCAATGTAATTCTCCTTGAAGTTATCGTCCTGGCCTATAAAGATGGAACAGTATGCCCTAGCCATGCTTGGGAAGGGGTCTTTGGGATCGAAAGCGGGAAAGACCCAGCTATTACAGTAAGTGCTGACCAAGACACAGGCTTGCAATCTCAAGAAGAGCCCACTCATACTCCGCAGTTTCCCCCAAATGGGCATCCCCTCCCAGTAAAAGCGATGTCGCTCGCCCTCCACAGCACCCACTCCCTGATTGACACGCTCCTTTAGCTCCTCTAAAAGTATCCTGTAATAATCGTTAGTCTCTTTTCTACCCCGCATAACCACTGCCGGGCCCATATGAATGCAATCATCGAAAAAGGTTAAGGGAGAGGGTCTAGCCAATGCAGTATCCAGAACTGCCTCCCATAATTGGGAACATTCACGGGAGATGGCTAAAACCTCACGAAATTCGTCGATATCAAAGGAGCGACCAGCTATTTCTTCCAGCCCGGGCACCATCTGCTCTAACTGAGCGGTCACTGACTTCACTACATCCTCACGGATCTGGTGCTGGGTACGCGGGGTATTGATACCCAATACAGGCACCTTGAACTCCCTGGCATAAAAACTAGCCCAATCGTATACCTCACGGCACTGGTTAGTATTATAGAGCAACACATCTGGTCTGGGAACCTCCTGGATACCATAGGCCTTAGTAAGGGGAGTTTCACCCTTCAGATAAGCGCCGATGTCGCTGGTGAGATAGGAGCATATGTCTGGCGAGTAGCCGTGAGCGTTGGCAACAGGTATGTAATCGCTGGCCGTTCGAGTTGAACCTAACATGGCAGCGTGGTTTTCGGGATAGTAAACCAGGAAGCCAAGGGAGAGTGCCAGTTCGGCAGGCCCCACGCTGCTACACCAGGCGATCTTTTTGCTTTTCGTCTTTGCCGCTTCATCCAACTCTAAGAAGTGGTGGGCCATGACATCCTTTAATTGCTGTGTTGCCTTGATTTCCATACGTTTTCTTTCTTCCATTAGTTCCCATCCTTATCTAAGAATCTACCTGACCATACCTATGTTCTTCCTCACGGAGTGGTGAACAAGTTCTCCTTGCCGGCTTCGGACTGAGAACGCGTGAGCATGAGTTTGGACAAGCTATACATTACCTCAAAGGGTTGGATATCGGTGAGAGTGTTAACCCAGTTTGCCTTATCCAGAGCAATCTTCTCAGGGTCCTCTCCATTGCCCAATCTTTCCAGCATCTCCAAGTGATAGGACTCCGTAGCCCCGAGGGCTTTTTGGAAATAGTGTTCAAGCCCTCCATCGACCACTCCGTTGTGACTTAGAGCACCTCTCTGAGCTGGTAAAGCGGAAAGCTTCCGAATGGTGTTGCAGTAGGCATCTAGGGAATCGAAGTAGTTGGGCCAGAAAACATCCTTCCCGGGGACATAGAATCCAGTTGCATCCCCTACAATCAGTATTCCCTCTTTTTCATCATATAAGGAGATATGGCACGGAGAATGACCCGGACTATCATAGATAGTCCATACGATTCCCGAACCAAGGTCGAGACTGTCTCCTTCTTTGACAAGCACATCCACCTCAAAGGTATATTTGTCAAGTTTGGGGGGGAGTTCGGCAATCTCGCCCTTGGAGAGCATTATCTCAGCGATACTACGATCCACCCCGAGAAATTCCTTAATCATCCTTTCACTTTTCAATAGCTTGGCAGCTATGGGGCTAGCCACGATTTTCAAGTGAGGCCATAGCCTCTTCAGGTGTGGCATTGCCCCTATATGGTCTGGGTGGGTGTGAGTCAGAGCAAGGTACTTGATTCGCTCCGGTTCAATTCCCAATTCTTCGATTTGCTCTATGATGATGGCGAAGGTAGCCCCGGTACCCCCTTCGATAAGCATCCCACTATCTCCTAAGGAAAGATAAACTGGGAAAGAAGGTGTACCTAACTGATAGAAACTCTGCGTGATGGTGGTGGGTTTATGCCTTTTTATACTCATGTGTAATTTCCTTTCTCATTAAAAAATTCTATCCCCGACAAAAAGCTACGAGGAGCATACCCGTTCCCGGGCCTGAAAACCAATAAGAGATGTCCTAACGCTTTCTTTCGTGGTAGGTCTGTGTAGAGCCCTGAGGGGGCATTGGAAGAGTCCGCTCAGAATCCTTACGCTAGCAAGGAATCCCTACGGACTTCCTAAAGATGAAGGCAAACAGCCAGCGGAAAAAACAAAATGAC
>JBDRGH010000038.1:0-4427 GCA_043818015.1 Pseudomonadota bacterium | reverse complement strand
CCCCGGGTCAATACCCATAACGCGCATCAGATCTGCTTTTAATACACCATAAACATTCGCTTCGCTCTTTTTATGAGGGACCCCCGATAATATTCTAATAGATTTGCGGTCTCCTGAAAAATGAAGTCTTTCAGGGGTAACCGGTTATGTCTGAGAGCTCAGCCTTTCCAACACTGCCTCGGAGAAATCAATGTTGGAGAAAACCCGCTGGACATCATCCAGTTCCTCAAGTTGGTCAAGCAGCTTCAGCGTTTGGATTGAAGCTTTCTCGTCCAGCATCACTGTAGATTTAGGCATCCAGGATAGCTCAGCGGAGACTACCTTTCTTTCGTTCTCAATTGCCCTTCTCACCTCCTCCAGACTCTGGGGCTGGGTATAAATTTCCAGATAGCCTTTCCCTACATTGACATCCTCGGCACCGACATCAATTGCCGCTAGAGCCAGGTCTTCAGCGGTCTCATCACTGATCTCGATGGTTATTACTCCATGCTGTTCGAATAGCCAGGCAACACTGCCGGATTCTCCTAAACTACCGCCGCGGTGGGTGAGAACGCCGCGCACTTCCTGGATAGCCCGGTTGCGGTTATCGGTCATAACCTGGACGAGAATAGCCACCCCGTGGGCGCCGTAAACTTCCAGAGTGAACTCGGCATAGCTGGCAGCCTCAACAGCACCGCTTGCCCGCTTTATCGCCCGTTCAATGTTTTCCAGGGGCATGTTATTGTCTCGCGCCTTCTGTATTGCCAGACGGAGACGGAAGTTAGCCTCGGGGTTGCTCCCTCCCTGACGCACTGCTACGGTGATTTCCCGGGTGAACTTGGTGAATAGCTGTCCTCTCCGGGCGTCGGCTACACCCTTCTGACGCTTTATCTGTGACCACTTGGAATGTCCCGACATAGCAACCTCGGGGCTATTTTAGCATCCCCGGCTTGTGAGGTAAAGGAGGGGAAAGGGTACCGTTTGGTATCGCGCCGTCGGTCTGTGTGTTGCCAGGAGATTGCTTCGCTGCGCTCGCAATGACGAAGGGGGCTGCCATTGTGACGAAAAGGGCTGTCATTGTAATGAAAGGGCCGTCATTGCGAGGCACGAAGTGCCGCAGCAATCTCGAATGATACTCTCGCATGGCACAAGCCGGCTTGCGTCTTGAGGGGTGCTAAACGGTCTCACTTATCTACGTTCTTAGAATAAAATTCCGAGGGTGTATGATCGGCTGGCCACTCAAATCCATCCTCAAAGGCAGCGACGGCGATGGCATGGCGCGAAAAACCGGACTCGAGAAGGGCTATAGAGATAATTTCAACGAGCTCTTCATCTTCGTACCCCAGTTCTCGCATCTTGGCGAAATCCTCCTTCTCGAGCGTTTGTCCCAGGCCAACCTTCATGGCAAACAGAAGAGTCGCCTTCTCTTTCTCCGGAAGCTGCGATTGCGCTGGGTTCTCAACCAACCTTCTTATCTGCTCTACATGCTCTTGGGAAAACCCCAGTTTCTCAATCAGAGTAATCTGATGGTTATCAACACATCTGGCGCAGTCTGCAGCGACTGCGCAGATCAGGGAAATGCTGTTCATTATGTCCTTGGGCACTTTCCCCGGCTCGATCTGAAGGGTCTTAGTGAGTTCCCACCATAACCTAAGGAGCTTAGGGCGATGAGCAAATAGTCCCCAGAGGGGAACAAGCCATCTTTTCCCCTTCGTTTTTATGATGTCATCGTAAAGCTCCTTGGCTTCTCCCCTCGCCTCATCCGGCTTAACCAGTCTAATAGGCTCGTACGTCTGTTGTGTCATACCTGCTCTCCTTTTTTTGTATTCCTATTTGTTTTGCAGCACAGATGTGACGATTTCCTTGAACTCTGATTCGTTCAGGAGGCCCTTTTTCTGATATCCTGCCGACTTAACCTTGGTCAGGATGGACCTGATCTGCTCTTCCGTCGCCGAAATGCCAATCTCGTTGAGCTTTTCCTTGATCGAAGGAGCGCCACTCTTCTTACCCAATACGAGCTGGAATTTCCGGTTTACCAGACCGGGATGGATTCCAAAGGCAACTCTCGGGTTTTCCTTAAAAACGTCTACACCAAGGCCGCTCTCCCTGGTGAAGGGAATGTCTCCCACAATTGGCTTGTTCACTGCCAGTTTCACTCCTGACAGCTTTTCTGCAAGCTGGGAAAGCTCATAAAGGTCCTTTAGTTTGATCCTCACTTCCACACCCAGCAATATCTTGAGGGACACGGCGATCTCCTCCAGGGCGGCATTCCCGCACCGCTCACCCAACCCATTCACACAGACGTGGACTACTTCAGCACCCGCTTCCACTGCTGCCAATGAATTCGCAATGGCTAGGCCAAAATCGTTATGGGTGTGGACTTCAATCGGAAGGGGGGTGAGGCTTTTGACCTGAGCGACCAGGAATCGCATCGCCTCAGGAAGAATACATCCGGTGGTGTCAACTATGGCGATAGAATCAGGTTCGGCACTGGCGGTTACCTCTTTGACCAGCTTCTGGATAAAAGTGAACTCTGCTCTCGTGGTATCATAGGGGAAGAGGCACACGTAGAGGCCTTTTTTCTTGGCGTAATTGATTCCTTCTATACTCCTTCTTATCACCTCGTCTTCACTCCAGTTGAACTGATACTTCAATCGAGGAAGACCACCTGGAACCTCGAGAACGATTCCCCAGACTCCGCACTCAACCGCTTTGTCAATATCGCTTGCCATAGCCCTGGAAAAGGCCATGATTTTCGCCTTCAAGCCGAGACTCGAAATGGCTTTCATAGCCTCCATGTCCTCTGGTGATACGGCCGGCATTCCTGCCTCGATACGGTCTACCCCGATTGCGTCCAGCGCTTTGGCAATAGCGACCTTTTCCTCTTTCTGAAAGACCACGCCGGGAGTCTGCTCCCCGTCCCGCAGAGTGGCATCATGAATTAGCACTTGCGTTGGGAGATTGAAACCTTCCCGGACCTCTTCGCGAAAATTAAACTCGCTTGTCCACCATTCGTCTGTAATCCACATGGTTATGACCTCCTTTCTTAAAGTGGTAAACGATAAAACTTGATGGGGTTTTCGTAGACCACACTTTGGATCTTTTTCTCGGGGACCTTGCGCTTGCGCAAGTGGAAAACAGTCTTGGGCACTCCTAAGTGGTCTGAGGGCATCGTGCTGGCATCAGTATTCAACAGCATCCTTTCAGGCCCAAAGGTATCTACCCAGGCAGCTACCTTCTCTGGACCAGTAGCTCTCCAGGATTGAATTGTGATGCCAGCATAGCATCCGTTGTCGAGAGCGAATTTCACCCACTCTTCCGTATCAAGGTGATCGAGAACCACACTCTCGGGAGAGAGTCCGACTTCATGGACAAGCTCCATAGTCTTCTCCATGAATTCCCTTTTTTCATATTTCTCTTTGACCTCAAGCGCTACTTGGGTCAGGTCTGGAGGCGTATGGAGGATAACGGGAAGCTTGTGTTCCTTTGCCATTCTGAGTTGGATCTGCAATATCTCCGCCTGCCTTTTGATGTCCTTGCATACCTGGGATCGCGGGTCGAATCCCAATTCTCCGACAGCCACAACCCGTGGCTCCTTCAAATACTTTTCCATCTCCGGGAAGAACTTCTCCAAATCTTTCGGGATAGATACCGCGGGAAGTCCGACCCCTACAAACAACTGGATGTTGTTTTCTCCTGCTCTCCAGGTCTCGTGGTAAAGCAACCGGTTGATTAGGTCAGTTACGGTGCTCGTGCTTATCCCTGCTCTCCATGGGCAAACCGGGACGCTAACAACAGCCCGGATTCCAGCCAATGACATTTCTTGAAAGTTGGACCAGGAGAAAGTATCAGCGTGCACATGCGCATCTATCAAATCCATAGCATCCTTCCTTCCATTCCTTATTTGTTCGATTCGAAGGCCCGAGGCGGAGAGACGATGTCCAGGGTGATACATGTTTCGTCTCCGATGTTGACAAAAGGGCCATGTTTTTCGTCGGCCGGGATGTAGTAGCCCATGCCGGCGGTTATGCTTACTTTTTCCCCACTTAGGACCGCTTCCTGTTTCCCTTGGATAACGATGCCGATTAATTCTTCAGGGTGGCTGTGTTCCGGCGTTACTCCTCCGGGCGCTCTGTCATAGCGGATGAGCTGGATGTCTTTTCCATGGGCGAGCAGCCTTCCCACTCTCCGTGTCGTCCCTGGTCTCACTTCCTCTCCAGATATTGCCTCCTGCCATTGAAACAGAGATGCCATTTATAACCCTCCTTCTTTTCTGCTCTGGGCTATCCACTGAGCGCTGATGGTCTTCCCAGCTTATGCTTCTATTGCTTAGTTATCGGATCGAAGGCCCGGGGTGGAGAGAGGATACCCAGGCTTATACAGGTTTCGTCTCCGACATTGATAAAAGGACCATGTTTTTCGTTGGCCGGGACATGGTAGCCCATGCC
>JBDRGH010000037.1:0-2293 GCA_043818015.1 Pseudomonadota bacterium | reverse complement strand
GACCAAGCAGCTACCGTTAAGATTTGAGGATGAATGGTGGAGGGAAGTAATTTTTTCACTTTCTGAGGATCAGAAACAAGAGGCAATCGTTTTGTTGAAAGAGATGTTCGTTGCCTACTTTGAAATGAAAAGAACAAGGGGGGCCAAAGATGGGGAATGCAGAGATTAGAGAGAATCACCTGTCCAGGATTGCCTATGTTTATATCCGGCAGTCAACCCAGTATCAGACGGAACATAATGTGGAAAGTCAACGGCGGCAATATCAACTGGTAGAAAAAGCAAAGGTTCTCGGTTTTAGAGACGTCAGAGTGATCGATGAAGATTTAGGTCTTTCAGGAGGCTCGGCTTCTGAGAGGAGCGGATTTAAGAGATTGGTGGCTGAAGTCAGTTTGAATAAGGTGGGGATTATTTTGGGTCTCGAGGTATCAAGGTTTGCAAGGAATAACAGAGATTGGTATCATCTCCTTGACTTATGTGCCTTATTTGATACATTGATTGCCGATCATGATGGTGTGTATCATCCAAATCATCCTAACGATCGAATGGTATTGGGATTGAAGGGCACCATGAGTGAAGTTGAGATCAGTTTGATAAAGAGCAGGATGCTTGAAGGGGCGAAGAATAAGGCAAAACGAGGGGAGTTGCTCTATCGGCTTCCTGTGGGATTGGTAAAGACGGAGGATCATAAGATAGAGAAGGATCCCGATCTGAGGGTGCAGAAAACCCTTGAGCAGGTCTTTTTGAAATTTAGAGAGTGCCGTAGCGTCAGACAGACCTTTTTATGGTTTGTCCAGGAAAAGATTGCCTTTCCTACAATAGAGTATGGGCGATACGGGAAAGAGACCATTTGGAAGCCCCCTGTTTATGGGATCATATGGCAGGTCCTTAAAAATCCTTTTTATGCGGGCGCCTATGTCTATGGCAGACGAGAGACTCGGGTGCATCTTGAAGGGATGGAAATCAAGAAGACCAAAGGACATCTATTAGAGATGGAAGGTTGGAAGATTTTAATCAAGGATAATCACCCTGGCTATATCAGCTGGGAAGAATACGGGAAGAACCAGGAGGCCATTAAAGAGAATGATGCAAGGGCAGGAAGTTTATCTCGTGGAGCTATTCTAAAAGGCAACGGCTTATTGGCCGGGCTTTTACGCTGTAGACGTTGCGGCAGGAAATTGGTTGTGGGCTATGGGGGTAAGAGACACAACGTTCCCCGTTATTCCTGTTGTACCGCTCGGATTCATAAAGGAGAGAAGGATTGCATCACCTTTGGAGGGATGCGCATCGATGGAGCGGTAAGCGAAGAGGTATTAAAAGTAGTGGATCCATTGGCCATCGAGGCATCTTTAAAGGCCATGGAGGATTTGAATAAGGGTATTGAAGAGGATCGGAAGTTGATCGAACTCGAACTGGAAAGTGCCGAGTATGAGGTAGAGCGCGCTTATCGGCAGTATAACAAAGTAGATCCTGAAAACAGGCTTGTCTCTGCAGAGTTAGAGAGGAGGTGGAATCTCTGTCTTGAGCGAGTTGAAAAGGTCAAAGAGAGGCTCAACCTCTTAAAGGAACCGATCAAACCATTAAGTGAAAAAGAGAGACATGAGTTATTAGACCTATCCTACGATTTACCAAGGCTATGGAATTTACCTTCGACAACGAATGAGCTTCGAAAGCGGATCATCCGGACGGTCGTGAGAGAAATAGTCTGTGACGTAGACGAAGAGAATTATGCGATCCTTTTGACTATTCATTGGGAAGGTGGTATTCATACCACCTTGGAAGTAAAGAAAAATAAAACGGGAGAACATACGAAATCCACTGACAAATCCATTGTCGAATTAGTCAGAGAGCTTTCGAAAATGTTGACGGATAAGGCCATTGCTCCGATATTGAATAGACTCAAGTTGAAAACAGGATGCGGCAACAACTGGACGGAGGATCGAGTGAGGGCGTTGAGGAATCATAACGGTATCAAACCCTGCACCAAAGACAAAGAGATTGTAACGTTACAGCAGGCAGCCGAGAGGTTAGGGATTTGTTCTCAAAGTGTCAGGGGGCTAATAGAAAAGCGAATTATCTCAGGCAATCAGATTGTTCCTTGCGCGCCGTGGGCAATACCATTAGGAGACCTTGAAAAGGATGAAGTGAAGCGTGCTACAGAGGAAATAAAGAATAGAAAGAACCAAAGAAACCAATATCCACGGTGTGAAACTCAGTTAGGACTTTTCTAATAAAATCAATATCGTAGTGAGGTGAAGTATCATGAAACAATCTTCGGCAAAATCAAAAACCGCAT
>JBDRGH010000036.1:0-2534 GCA_043818015.1 Pseudomonadota bacterium | reverse complement strand
ACATAACTGGCCTGAGGCGGCTGAACTTTACGGACAAGGGGAGAGTTCTCCATGACTGAAGAAGACACAAACAGGCGGCTCGACCGCATCGAGAAACTTCTCCAGCAGATAGTTGACTTGATGCTGGACGATGACGACGGCGATGAGGAGGAAGACAGTCTAGGCTTCCTGGAGAAGCCGAAGCTCATAGACCGCGAGAGGTTTATAATCTGAAAGGAGGTGAAATGTTAGATGGGGACAGATATATATCTTGAGTGGGATAACATAGAAGGGGCGGATAAGGAGAAGCAATATACGGGATTCAGTGTAGATGCTGGTAAGGCAGGTTATCTCAGGGCATCAATTGGAATGTATCAAGAAAATATCGTACTTAGGCAGATTTTTCCTTCCACGTTCTGGAATAACGAATCTGGTGAATACTTACCGTACGAATTCACTGATACTGGTTTTGAGGATGTTCAAATCATCGGTGCGAGATATTTGACATTCGTGATGTTTGGCATCCCCTTGGAGGAGGATGAAGGTGCAACGGAACAACTCAAATTCGGAGAGAGTATAATGCGGATGCTTGGGGGGATGGGTTTTGATAACATCGAGGGTGGTGCGCGAAAATCCAGTCTCAGATTCGCGGTAATGTGGTTAAATGCCGTCTTTAACTTCTACCTACTCGGACTTGAGAAGGCGAAGGAGGAGAAAAACCCAAGGGTGTACATCTCTTGGTAGTCCCCTTTTTTATTGTGGTTTAGATAAGAGTCGTCTTTCTAGGGATAACCTTTAAGGATTCTATGCCCCCATTCTATACGGTAGCAATGTCCTCATACAACACAGGGAGAAAAATTGGGAAAAAAAGATATTACTATCATGGTAGCCATTCAGGTAAAGGCGACGCTAAGTTTCACGCCAAAGAACTTAGAGAGAAGGGCTGTCCCTCTAGGGTTAGATGGGGCGTGGATTGGGAGGTCTGGAGCCGTGACAAACGAGGCGGCAGATGCAAGGCTAGAACAGGTAGAGAGTAATGTCCTTTAATCCTAAATGCTATAAAATACGAATTGAGTCTGAGAAATTCATCATTCAAAACGTACACGTAGAACCGTCTGGTGTCACTCTATCCATGAAAAAGAGGAGAGTAAGAGATAACTGGCTGGATTTATGCAAGAGACAGGGAGTTAAATGCAAAATTGAAGTCACAAAGGTTTCTTGCTCGAAGAAGGGTTCTGGTAAGGGTAAGATACGGGAGTTTACAAAGTTCAGGAAACCATTAACTCTTTAATATAGACCCTCCATATTCTATACGGTAGCAATGAGTGAATGGTCGTATTACTACAACATGCCTAGAAGCCAGGTTCACCTTGAACGCTACGGCACAACAGCCGTCCCCCCACGCCAGTACCTGAGAGGAGGCAGACGAGCCGGACTTGAAGGCGAATCAAACTGGATCCTAATAGCAGGAGCATTCCTCCTCCTGTACATGATCACCAAGAAGAGGTAAACCGAATGGTTGCGGGCACCAGGAGAGGCGGCAAACCCAGAACAGAGGCTGAACGCAGAGCAAGACATGGCGGAGAACCCCCCACACGGGGCACAGGACTGTTCTGCAGAAGGCTGGAAGCAATGATAAGGGAGGAGGGATCGGCAAAAGCCGACTACGACAGGCTTCTCACCTACGCCCCGGCGGATACCAGGAAGACGATTAGAGGCATAAAGGGAGACGAACGCGGTCACTACGAGAAGCTGAGGAGAATGAGGGATAAACATTGTCGCTAACCGCCTTAGAGCCGTTGAAGCCCACACCTATGATTGTGAGAGAGAACTTTCCCAATGACAGAGATTATACTTATGACCGTTTAATCGAAGAGTCAGCCAAGTTGGAGTTAAGACTAAGAGATGGCACATGGAAACTCAAAGAATGCGATGGTCTGCAAGTAGTCTGCGATGAAATATACACTGAATTGGGCTTAATGCAACTACACTTATCTGATGGCAGTTGGCATCTATGCTCGTGCAACCCAGAAAAACACCTACCACTTATTTCGGGACTAGCATCTGAAGGGTTTGGATTCACCGATGATCCAACTGAAAAAGACTTCATGAGAAAAATAAGAGATGAAGCAAGAATCTGGAGAGCCAAAATTATACGGGGCAAATTTGCAATCAAAGAAGCCGACGAACTTAGAGCATGGGCCCGAGATCTGAGACACAGAATTGAACTCAAGGATTGGAGTGCAACCAAGAACATAGAAGAGCAGATAAAGTATGCTGAGTCGCCCCTGGCTTTCGTTGAGGTTGTTGAGCAGATCAACGCGTTGACGGGCAACCTACAGGAAATCGAGGACAGACACGTCGATGAGGTTCTCACCAAGCTGGCGGAGAATCACGGCGTAGAGAAGCCCCGATACAGGTTCATCGACAAATGCGATCCCCTCAGGGAAGCCTACCAGATCGGATACGACAGGCTGGAACTCGTTAAAACAGGCGATGATAAAATGGAGATCAAGCGCACACCCCTCACAGAGCACGACGAACTCATCTTCTGC
>JBDRGH010000035.1:0-6029 GCA_043818015.1 Pseudomonadota bacterium | reverse complement strand
GGATATTCTGAGTTTGAGACTATCAGCCTCAGAGACAGGTACATCCACAACGTCATAAAGTCATTGGACAGAACAAAATACGTGTGGGTCGACAACCCTCTTACCATCGCCTGCAAATACGGATACACGTTGATCTATAACGAGTTCTCAAGGGCAAAACCCATAGCAAATAACGTCCTCCTCTCTGTCTTAGAGGAGGAAATTCTTGAGCTACCGATTATGTTCGGCAAGGAACGTTACATCAAGGTTCACCCTAACTTCAAGATCATTCTGACCAGCAACTCGGTGGAGTACTCAGGGGTTCACAAACCTCAGGACGCTCTCCTTGACCGCCTTGTGGATATATACATGGATTACTATGACTTAGATACCGAAGTGAAGATAGTCCAGAAACACTCAGGTCTCCATTACACGGAGACCGAGAGAATCGTGAAAACAGTGAGAGATATCAGGGAAAAACTGCCTGACCCATCGAAACCGAGCACACGGGCAGCTATCATGGTGGCTCACGCAATCAATTCTATGGAAGACCCCCCGCTTGATGAGTTGAACCAAGCTTACTTCGATGTAATGGCGTCCAAAATCTATAACCTTAGAGAGCGCTCAAAGATCGAGGCCACCATAGAAGAGGTTCTCCATTCTCACTACGACAATGGACAAGCTCAGAGGGTCAGAAATGGATGAGGAGAAACCGACCATCAAAATGATCTTGGATTCAGCCCTCTACGTCGTAAAGCAGTATCTGTCCAAGACACCTGATACGATCATTAGCGTCACAGAGAGCGACGAGAAATGGGTTATTGAGGTTGAAGTTGTTGAACGTAAGACTGTGCCAGACACCCAAGACATCCTTGGCAGGTACGAGATCAACCTGGACAAGCGTGGTGAACTCTTGGGATGGAGGCAGATAATGGTACGGAGACGGAGTGACCACATAGGAAACGTCGAGAAGGAATAAGTCGCCCATGGTAAGCCACATCAACCTGAGCCTTCGCATAGGTGGGAAGGAAAAACGGTAGATAATGAAGGCTCAGAGCATCTTCTTCATCTCTACACCTCGAAAATCGATAAATACTCGGTAATGAAAAAGTTTCTTTCCCCGTCAGGTACCCACGACATCGTAATCATTCTAACATCCGATGACTCCCATACCATTATAAAAGAACTTACTCCCTGTGAAGCGGAACTTCATATCATCAACCCCGACAATATCCGACATCTAAAAAAAATGCTACAACGCGGTTCTTACACAAAGCTGCTGGTCGACGCGGACTCCTTCTCCCACAAAAGCGAGCTCGACGCCCTCAACAGGGAGCGATATATCAAAACAATTATTGCTAAATATTCCTTGAAATGCCTCTGCATGTATGAAGTCAATAACCTTTCATCTGAGATGCTGAAACACCTGACCTCCTTTCACAGCGTGTACCAGCTGACCAGCAGGGACCTTACCCTCATCTCGGGAGACTCCATCAAGGAACCCGCAATCTCTTTAAACTCCTTACAAAAAATTGTGAAGTACAACCTTGAAGCGATCATCCTCGCTCTCCTCAACAGAGGGGCTATATGTGGCTCTGACCTAATTGAGATCATCCACACAGAGTTCAAAGTCCTCCTGAGCCCCGGCACAATATACCCCCTTCTTCATTCCCTTTATGAGAAAGGGCTTGTCACATGGATAAAGGACGGCAAGGAGAAAAAATATGTTTACACAGAGGATTCTGAGAGCAAGATTAAACGCTTAATAAAGGAGTATATTGGCGTTCAAAAATCTCTAAACTCGTATCTTAATAAAGAAATGAACCTCGAAGAAGAGGTGAATCAATATATTAAATAAAAGAGGATTAAATCTGTTGTATAAAATGGTTTTAAAAAACCCGTTTATTGGGCCATTAAAAAATAAATATGAAAAAATGGAAATTTAGATGATTTTCAATAATACATAAGTGATGGTGAGGAAAACGAACAAAGAAAAAAATTTAGGAATCAAGGGTGAAGAGCTCTGACTGGAAAATATCTTTATGGTATAATCCCCATCAAAGAGGAAAGAAATTTTGGGGATATAGGATTAGAAGGTAAGAAGGTCTATAATATACTCTATAAAGATATCTCTTCTGTAGTTAGTGACAGCCAGATACTAGAGTATGAACTAATAGAGAGTAATATCAGGGCGCATGAGGCTGTGTTAAGACGGGTAATGGAGGAGTACACACTTGTACCCGCGGAGTTCGGCACAGTGATCTATGACGACGAGATCTTAACGAGACTGATGAGGCGAGGGTATAGCTCTATGCGGGAATGCCTTAGACTAGTAGACGGCGTGGTGGAGCTTGGTTTAAAGGTGGTTTCCAGACGCGGAGAACATAAGGAACCCTCGAGTTTTCCCCTAGAGGAAATGATTGAGTCCCTGAGGAAAATATCTGAGCAGTCTCTTTCAGGGGAATTATTCAGCAACCGGCTTCTCGTTAACAGGTCTTTCCTCGTCAAGAAGGGCAACGTTGACTCTTTCTCTGATGAAGTAACAAGGCTCATAGAATCTTATCCTCAGTTAAAGTTTCTTTACAGTGGCCCTTGGGCGCCTTACAACTTCGTTCACATTAAGATTGGGAAAGATGGCCTTGAATTAGTTAAACCGTGATGTAAACATGTTTTTTATTGATGACCTTATTCTTCGTTCTCTCGGATTCTCTTTAGGTCCCTTTGACCTGTTTTATCTTCTGGAAATAGTTGTAGACTATACGCGGGAGCTGTACATCGAGGAGCAGATTAAGGGGCTCAGGAATAGGCTCAAAGAATATAGGCTGTTATTTGAATTAATGGAGATAACGTACGAGGAGTATACGCGGATAAACGACGAGTTGACGCGAAAATTGATGGAGTTCTTAAAGGTAAAACGAATCCGCCTTAGTGAAAGGGTCAATCTAATCCCTTAGCTGGATGGATAGTCTACTTAGTTTGCTTTTATATCCGGTGCCGTGAATTTGTTCATCTGGCTCCTTAACATCGCCATAAGGGTCTTGACATCAGTTGAAACAATTTTTACGTGAACTTCATTGCCAATACTTGACCGATTAGTGATTTGCAGCGTTTTCATTGCCCTTCCTTGATAGTTGGTCATGATGAGCCTTGCGTCAAACAAATGTTCTACCAATAGCTCCAAGGGGACTTCCCCGGGCCTCCTCCTATCTATGATGAATCTTTTACTCGTCAAATATATGTAGCCGTGCATCCAGTTTGATGTCGTTCTGCCTTCCATTCGTAGGGAGGCATGGGTTCGATAGATTATTTCTTCACCCGGTTCAAGTTTTGGGTTAGGAATGTCTCCTTCTAATGCGATTCTGCGGATTTTCTCATCCCACGCCTCCATGATGCCATAGTCAAGCATCGTCTTTATACCAGCGATGGCTGCCCGAAGGTTTATTCCTATCAAAGGGATGTCCGCGACGGTGATTATGATGTCTGCGTGTATGATTATCCCTTTGACTAGGATACGATCAAGAAGGTCCACGAGTGCGTTATCTCTACTTGGGTTCAATTCATTCCTTCTCCTTAAAAGCCTCTAAAAGGATGAGGGCCTCTCTCAGCTTCCTCACTTCGTTGCATATTTCTTGGTAAGAGGACGCTTTGTCTACTTTGGCTGTTTCTTCGTACGGTTTATCCTTGTTTGTGTTTTGATGTCTGGTTAACAGTTTCAGATATTCTTGTTTCTTTGCTTTTTGTTGCAGTGTCTCGGTTAGGGTTTTCAGTTTGTCTGTGTGGCCTTTGGCGTTTATTTCATTTTTAAGCAGACTAGTTTCAAGGGAGTCCAGCAGATGTGTGAACTCTTTTTCCTCTGCTTCGCTGAGCTTATCACTGATTCTCTGCAGGGTCTTTCTTGCTCCGTAGATGATGGCATTTGCATTCTCTTTGACTCGTGCTGCTTCTCTGTGTGAGGCGTCAAGTGTCTGGTGTTTTGTTGCATCGATGATTATCCTGGCAAGGTCCCTCTCTTTCAGATCGGTTACTCCCTCGATGGCAATCTTGTTCGTTTCACCTGTATCCATGACCTCCGCAGACACCTCCAGTATCCCGTCAGCGTCAATCCTGAACGTGACCTCAACATCTTCTTCATATCTTGGCGCAGGCGGTATCCCGTCTATTTTGAATAAGCCAAGAGACATGTTGCCTCTAACTGTCTCGCGTTCTCCTTGAAGTACGTGGATGAACATACGTGTCTGGTTGTCTTCCGCGGTAGCGAAGACCTGTCGCTCCTCTACTGGAATCGTTGTATTTCGTTTGATGATGCGAGTAAACATACCTCCCGACGTCTCTATCCCCAAGGAGAGAGGTGTGACATCAAGGAGCAGTAGGTCTTTGATCTCCCCATTCAACATGCTTCCATGTAAGCACGCCCCTGTGGCCACCACGCCCAAGGGGTCTATCCCTTTTTCTGGTTCTTTCCCGAAGAACCCCTGGATGTGTTTTCGGATGACTGGCATACACGTTGGGCCGCCGACTAGCACTACGCGGTCGATGTCTGCAGGGGTGAGTGCGGCGTCATCCATTGCCTGAGCTATTGGATCATCCAGTCTACGCACCAGGCTTCTTATCAAATCCTCTAACTGTTTTCGAGTCAAAACCAGTTTTGGTCTCAGAAGCTCGTCATCAATTATCAGGCGTGGTTTTATTGAGACTCTAGGTTGATGAGACAACCTAATTTTCGCTTCTTCTATTGCGTCGCGAAGGATAGCCATATTTGAAAGTGAATGAGAAACATCTATCGAGTATTCACTGCGTATCTTCTGGACGAAGTGATTAAGCAGGATATCGTCCATATCCTTTCCTCCTAGAAAAGTGTCCCCGCTCGTGGAGATGACGTTAAACAAGCCCCGGGACATCCGAAGTACGGTGATGTCAAAAGTTCCAGCACCAATATCTAGGACCGCTACCTTCAAGTCCTCCTCCTGGAGGTGGAGTCCATAGGCAAGAGCTGCCGCTGTTGGTTCGCTTATGATTCTGAGTACTTTGAATCCAGCTAGTTCTCCCGCTTTCTTTGTCGCGTTTCTCTGGTTGTTGTTGAAATACGCAGGAGCTGTGATGACGGCTTGATTCACTTCTTCCCCTAAGTAGGATTCACCGCACCTTTTGATCTCTTTGAGGATGATGGCGGAGATGGCTTGTGGCGTGTAACTTACTCCATCTACTTCGTAAACGTAGTCTGTCCCCATGTGTCTCTTGGCCCATCGGATTGTCCTCTCCGGGTGCTGGTATGCGTATTTTCTCGCTTTATCACCCACCAGGGCCTCGCCATCTGGCTTGAAAGCGACAACGGAGGGAAACATTTTCCCGTACGGAGTCCTTCCCTCTTTAGATGGAACAATGCTCATTTTTCCGTCTATGAACACTACCCCCGCCGAGTTTGTGGTCCCCAAGTCAATTCCCATCGTTCGCCTCATAATCTCCGCCTCCAGGAAACCAATCATCAGTTCACACTGAAGATCAGTTTGTCTTCAACCTCCTCCCTGCTAAGGGGGCATGAATAGAAGTTTGTAAAGTCCCTTAGAGCATTGTATGCTTTCTTTATCTCATTGAATTTTTCCAGTGAACCCATGTTCCTGTCTGGATGATAAAGTCTCGCCATTTTCTCGTACGCAGCTTGAAGTTCAGCCGGTGTGATGTTTACGTCTAAACCCAAGGTTCGTCTGGCCTTATCCAGCTCGTCGAAGCTGGATCGCTTTACGCTGATATTCACAAAGCTGTATGGAGGCAAAGGGAGTACCGCTTGGAACAAAAGCTTGCCCTCAAACCTCTTTTCAAGGCTCGTCAAAACGTCTTTGAATCTCTTCTGTTGTTTGTTTTCTAAGAGGAGAGAGAGGTTCAAGATCATGTCGTGATTGGTTAACCTGTTCTCCTTGAACCCGATAGCGTGTTCCTTTAAGACAAGGATCTCTGGAAGAAGCTTTTTCTCCCTTCTTCCTAATACTTCTTTGACTTTTTTACCAAGCTCTACTTTAAGGGACACATCTTGGGGGGCTTCCTTCACTTTCTCT
>JBDRGH010000034.1:0-9416 GCA_043818015.1 Pseudomonadota bacterium | reverse complement strand
CTCTCAACCTCAGGCCCCATCAACTCAACCACCTTTTTCTTCTCTTGTAATGCTTAACCTCCCGAAAACTCTTCTTTTGCTTATCCTCAGTTAAACCAAGATAAAATGTCTTAACATCCTCATTGTCGATCAGTTTGGCACTCTCACCATCCATGACGATCTTACCGTTCTCCATGATATATCCATACGATGCATTGAGAAGGGCGATGTTCGCATTCTGTTCCACCAAGAGAATGCCTACCTTTTCCTCCTGGTTGATTTGTTTGATAATATCAAATATCTCCCTCACAACCAGAGGAGCTAATCCGAGGGATGGCTCGTCGAGCATCATGAGCTTTGGCTTTGACATCAAGGCCCTTCCTATAACCAACATCTGTTGTTCTCCCCCGCTGAGATATCCTGCCAGTTGATATTGCCTCTCCTTTAAGAGGGGGAATAACTCCATAACAAAATCATAATCCCTCTTGATACCACCCTTATCTTTGCGGATAAATCCACCCACCCTAATATTTTCGTCCACGGTAAGCTCCGGGAACACTCTCCTCCCCTCAGGAACCTGGGATATCCCCATTTTGACTATCTGTGCGGCATCCTTTCCATTCAATACCACCCCGTTATACTCTATGATCCCGTCCTCTATCTCTCCATCCTGAGATTTTAGAATGCCTGATATAGCCTTGAGAGTGGTACTCTTCCCGGCACCGTTAGATCCTAAAAGCGCCACAGTAGCCCCATCCGGGACCTCAAAAGAAATACCCCTCACAGCAGCAATAACGTCATTGTATACAATCTCGATGTTGTTCAATGTTAACATAATATTTAACCCCTCCTTCTGGACTCTTATTATCCCATCTTAACAAGCTAAATGGAGAATACATTGGTACATTCTTTTTGTCGCGATGGGTTTAAGCGGTTCAATAAGAGTTATAAAATCGCCTGAGAAATCGGTCCGGCATAGAAAACAGAATCAAAGCATCGAGGTCAAAACGAGTTTCCAAGAAGGTGGTATAGTTAAAGAGGAGAAGTGAAAAGCGAAGTCGATTGAGATGTGTACCTGAATTCCCAGGTGAAGAGACCTCCTTCTTTATGACCCATGGTAACGAAAGTAAGTATATACAGGCACTTGCGAATTGTTTTCTCGAGTTCATGTCCAAGCTAAGAATGCTAACATAGAACAAACCATATGTCAAGGTCAAGAAAAAAATTTATCCCCACCAACTTTGGTCTTAAACTTTCCTCCTGTCCTCCACCAGCGGTGCATTCTCAGGAAGCGTGCCCTTTTCGACCAGTTCGACCTCGGGGGTCACACGTATCGCTACCCTTAAGTCGTCAATCAATTTCGTTTTCACGTCTTCTATGTTAATTGCTTCTTTATATTCTATCTTCACCGTCAACTCATCCCGGAGCTTCGGTCTTTCAACGATTATCTGGTATCTTCCTAATTCTGGATAATTGTCGATGACGTTATCTATCTGCCGGGGAGATATAAACATTCCCTTTATTCTCGGTATATCTCCCACACGGCCCAGGATTTGTTTGAGCCTTGGGGCAGTTCTTCCGCACGAACATGGCTCCAGGTTCAAACCTTCCGTAATATCCCCGGTCCTATAACGGATAATAGGCATGGCCTTTCTACCAAAATTGGAGCCGCATATCTCACCGCTCTCTCCCGGTGTGACATGCCTCTCTGTCTGCGGGTCCAGTATCTCTACAAAGGTGTCTGGATCAAGGTGCATACCACCACTTTCATCGCACTCTGCGGCGACTATCCCGAGGTCTGCTGTACCATAGAGTTCTCGAACCTGTGCTCCAAACGTCTCCCCGAGCGCCTTTTTTCCTGCCTCTGTCCTTACCTCGCCGAAGACCTGGACAAGTCTAGTAGAGAGGTCTCTCTTTGGGTCGAGCCCCATCTCTTTTGCTGTCTCACCTATCTGCTGACAGAAGGTGGGGAAGCCAAAAAGCAGCGAACAGTTGACCAACTTCATCACTTCTACATGGGTTCTGGTCATACCAACTCCACCTGGAAGGACCGTACAGCCTACCCTCTGGAAACCCCCATCCAAGAGTTTACCTGCAATTACCCAATTATAGTTAATGGTACAGTTTGCGATGTCGTCTTGGCGGGCTCCCATGGCAAAAAGCCCCCTCGCTGCCCCTTCCACTATGTGATCCCAGTCTTCTCGTGTGTGCGGATAGACGATTGGACCAGGGGCGTAAAAGATCTGGTTAAGCGTCTTTGGATCCACTGCTAATAAATCACCAAAAGGTGGATTTTGATCTTGAATTTCTATTATTTGGGGTTTTGATATGAAGGGTATACCCTTTTGGTAATCCTCGAAGGACTTAATATCCTCTGGTCTTACCCCAGCTTCGTCAAAACTCTTCCTGTAATAAAGAGAATTCTCGTAGGCATGTTGCAGCTGTTTCTTCAACCCCTCCAGTTGGAACTCTTTCAATTTGTCTTGGGGCATGGTCTCTAGTTCTTTACTCCAGTAGTCATTACCCTTTGCCATCAAATTTCTCCTCTTCATCAAAAGAGTCCTTGAGCTATTATATGGAAAAGCTATCTTTCAGGCGAATTGGAGCTGTCGAGATGTAGGTACAGGATTTGTTATTTTCGATTTCGTAGGATTGGAGACTACCTTTATACTATTTATTCTCTTTGGTCAAGCGAAAAATGCTTTGCTGTTATTGCAACGTGAAAATGTCATCCCTTTTGCAATGAGAAAATGTCACCCCCTGAGTTCATATAGAGTTTTCTGGGGGGCAGGGGTTGATGTAATGGTAATCGGTACACAGGGTATTTCTCCTTGATAGGGGTGAAAGACATGCCATGTGCCATTAACCCAGAGGTTCACGTGGACTTTTGCTTTCACGAAGTGTGAGCGGTTCCGGGTTGGGAGCAACTGGATAATCTGGCCATTGACCGAGATAGTGTTGTCATTGTTGACTGTTCTTTGAAAACGTTTACACAGGATATTACGGATATCGTTATTTGGAGGGAGAGTTCTCCATGCAGGTGTCTTGTCCTGGGGGGTCAGACCCCGATACATCGGGGCGGTATCTGGGGATGAAGTGATGGTTCAGGTATTGCATAGCATCCTGGGCGTTGTGGATGCCTTTAAGCCTCAGTTCTGCAACCAGGCGATCCTGAAAGGTTCCGTTGATTCTTTCAGCCCTTCCTCTGGCCTGAGGGGAATGTGCGAAGACGAGACCGATTCCTAGTTCTCTCATGGCTCGTTCAAAGTGGGTTGGGTTCTGGTCATTCTGAGAAACGTGGAGGCCACCGTGGCGGGTGGTTGTGAACTGGGAAGCGCGATCGAGGTAAAACTGTGTAGGGAGGCCGTATCGTCTGAACACTTTCAGACAGACACGAAGGCAGCCGACGAGGTCTTCTTCCTTTTGAAAAAGGCCATAGAGAGGGTTTCCTGTGGCATCGTCGGTGCAGAGGATCAAGGTCGATTCCTCTTGACCGAACCACGGGTGGGGAGATCCATCGAGAAAGAGCTTTTCACCTTCTCTCGCAGATCGCTTTCTTCTCTTTCGATGTTTTGGCATCTTTCTGGCTTTGCCACCAAACCCACGGGGACGGAGCCAGAGTCTTAGCGTCTCTCGATTGATCCGGATGCCTTCCTCTTCTTCTAAGATCTCCGCTAGAGGGGAGAAGTTGAAGTCAAAGTAACGCTCCTCTGCCATGGTGATAACCTGGTGCCTTTCTTCAGAGGAAAACGCATGAGAGGGTAAACGTCCCTTGTTGCCATGAAGAATACCTTCGGGACCAAGAGATTCCACCTTTCTCTTTATCCGTTGCACCTGTCTGAGGGACAAACCAATAGCTCGTGCCGCCTCTCTATTGACCATCTTTCTCTCCAACAGGGATTGTATGACACTGTAACGAGTCACTTCTTTCATGGTGAATGTCACCTCTCCTCTCATGAAGCACCTCCTTTGGGTGCTTCTCTTCTAACATCATTTCACGGAGGGATGACATAATCATATTGCATTAACACTTTTTACACAAAAAGCTTGACATAACCTTAGGATTCTTATAGATGAAGAAACATGTAACTGTTGTTGCTTGTGTGTGGGAGTGTGCCCAAATGAGGTGCTGATTAAGAGAAAAGATGGTTGTTCCCCGATAATAACTGATAAGGAATGCTTTGGATGTGAGAACTGTATGGTAATATGTGAGACGGGAGCGTTGAGAATTCTCGAAGAGGATAGCGAGGTCTCAACAGATGTAGAACGGGAATGCTGAAGTTCCAGTTGTTCCTCGTGGGCAAGTATCGGCGAACAGGAGAAGGTTCTAGTGTCTCGGCGGCAAGCTGGCGCCGTTGAATACAGGTTGCTTGGTACTGACTGAGTACGTGTTTGAGACTTTTCTGACAGGAGGTATTCTTATGGCAGATTATTACATCAATATCTTTCTAGACGAAGGAAAATCCAAGAGAATTGAAAATGCAGGATTAACCAATCAGATTAAGGAAATAGGTGGTAAGAAGGCGATTCAGATTGGTGTTACCCAGAAGGAACATAAGAAACTTTGTAAGAGTTTCCCAAACCTCACTGTTGATGCTTCAAATTCGTATGTGCTTCCAGAGGAGGCAGAAAAAACGTTGATGGATTTTGTAGTGAACATGAAGACCGTCGACGTTATGAAGGCTGCGATTATGAAGCTCTACAGTCCCCTTGCAGGCAAGGAAATTCGCTCGAAGATGCATTGAGTTAATTTGCATGTATTGATCCAGTTGCAGCCTGGTCACCGATAGATGCCAGTCGGTCAGCGAATTAATTCCCGGCTTCAGACACGCTTAACCTTTCTCGCTTCCTGTGAAAATAAAGTATTGACTTTTTAGATACGTAGTGCTATGAATGAGGCTTCATTCAATCTGGCCTGTGTAACCACACTAAAGTCGTTCTCCTTAAGTATACGAGGATAGTTACATGGGTAAACTTTCGCCCGAAGAGGAGAAAAGGAAGAAGGCTATCTTCGAAGGTATGTCACAAAGAAGCCAGAAGAGGATCCTTGATAAGGGATACGATAGGTGGAATCCCTTCTTGCAGCCGAAGGACCCCATCGATATTAGGATGGATGAACGGAGAAATACCGCTCGGGATCTGGCCCGGAAGTTTCTTCAGACATGCAGTCACCAACAGTACAGCAATGCCTACGGCCAAGGGGTGTGGGAGATCTGCACCGGGATTGTGAGCGGCAGCGAACGCTACCTGGCAATGTATGAGTTTTGTTGTTGGTACCGAGACTTCCTAAAAGACGGTGAACCATGAATAGGGGGGTATCGACCGAGAAGTATATCAGAGAGCTTCGGCAAAGGCTTGCGAAGAACCCGGGATGTGCAGTGACCCATTACAACTTAGGAGTTACACTGGTAAACCAGCATAAGTGGGATGAAGCGATATCCGAGTTTAAAGAGGCCATAGAGGGGAGCCCTCGTATGGCAGAGGCTTATGTCAACTTAAGTGGGATATACTTCCGGAAAGGAGAGGTTGAGAAGGGTATCGATCTCTGTAAGAAGATTATAGAGCTTAGGCCTGATTTTGCTGTTCCCTATGGAAATTTGGGGTTCGCGTACCTGCAGCGTGGAGAGGTTAAGCAGGCAATCGATATGCTCGAGTTGGCGGTCAAGAAAGACCCCGAATTTGTTCAGGCCCTAAGCACCCTTGGGAGTGCCTATCTTAGCGAAGGGAGGATTGAAGAAAGTATCGAGAGCAACAAAAGGGCTCTTGATATTGCCCCGAACTTTGCGATTGCCCACAATAACCTTGCCGTCGCCTATCTTCAAAAAGGGGAATTCGAAAAGGCGGTTGACCATTGCGACAAGGCGACAGAGTTTGGGTTTGCGGTACACCCCGATCTTTTGAAGGAACTGGAAGCCTATCATTCGAAATGAAGCAAGATACTTATTAATAAGGTGGCTTGACGTTGCAATCGTTAGAGCTGCCTTGGCCCAACAGGTTAGATAAATTCCAAAGTCCTTGGGGAGAGGGGGTGAAGAAAGAGTATACAATCCACGGACTAGGTTTACAAACTACTTAAGAATGGAGGTATTTTGATGGCAAAACACAAAACGCCTATGCTTGATGAGCTAGAGAAGGGAAAATGGCCAAGTTTCGTTTCCGATATCAAACAGGAGGCTGCTGCCAGAGAGAAGACCAAAGCTAAATTAGAGACTCCAAAGGACATGTGTGATGACCTTCTCGGTCTTCTTGAACTTACTTATGTGGACAAAGTCGTTCACTGGAAACATGGGGGTATCGTTGGTGTCTTTGGATACGGCGGCGGTGTCATTGGCAGGTATTGCGATCAACCTGAGCAATTTCCCAGTATAAAAGATTTCCATACGCTCCGTGTTAACCAACCTTCGAGTAAGTTTTATTCTACCGAGTACTTGAGGCAACTGTGTGAGTTGTGGGAGAGACGCGGTAGTGGCCTCACCAACATGCATGGCTCCACCGGCGATATTATCTTACTGGGGACCACCACACCACAGCTAGAAGAGATCTTCTGGGAGATGACCCATAACCTTAATCAGGACCTTGGCGGTTCGGGTTCCAATCTGAGAACGCCATCCTGCTGCATAGGTAAGGCTCGCTGTGAATATGCGTGCTACGATACCCAGCATCTTTGCCACAGCCTTACCATGGAATATCAGGACGAGTTGCACAGGCCTGCATTTCCATATAAATTCAAGTTTAAGTTTGATGGCTGTCCTAACGGCTGCGTGGCGTCTATTGCAAGGGCTGATATGTCAGTTATCGGTACTTGGCGGGATGACATCCGCATCGACCAGAAGGCGGTCAAGGCGTATATCGGCGGTGAGATCAAACCAAATGCGGGCGCCCATTCTGGCCGTGACTGGGGAGCTTTTAATATCCAGAATGAGGTGATTAATCTCTGTCCGACCGGTTGTATGGCGTCGGATGGAAGTAAGCTCAAGATCGACAATAGGGAATGTAATCGTTGTATGCATTGTATCAATGTGATGCCAAGGGCACTCAGAATTGGGCAGGACACAGGGGCTTCCATACTCTTTGGTGCCAAGGCCCCGATCTTAGAAGGTGCTCAGATGTCCACCTTGACGGTCCCCTTTATGAAGATTGAGGAACCGTATGACGAACTCAAAGACCTTATCGAAAAGGTCTGGGACTGGTGGGCTGAAGAGGGTAAGAACCGGGAGCGCCTCGGTGAGTTGATGCAGCGGGAAGGCTTTCCGAAGCTTCTCGAGGTTTGTGAACTAGAGGCAGACCCGCGAATGATCCGCGAGCCGCGAGCGAACCCTTACATCTTCTGGAAGGAAGAAGATATTCCAGGGGGATGGGATCGGGATGTTGTAGCATTTAGGAAAAAACACCAGAGATAGGAGGTCTTAAAAATGGGTTATGATCCAAAAGATCCGATGAAGGACAGAATAACCGATATCGGTCCGCGAAAGTACGAAGAATTTTTGCCTTCCATAATTAAGGAGAATTGGGGGAAGTGGTTATATCATGAGATCCTTGAACCAGGTGTACTGATGCATGTCTCCGAGACAGGGGCAAAGGTTTACACGGTGAGGGTAGGTGGCTGCCGGCTTATGAGCGTAGAACATATCCGTGAGATATGCGAGATCGCCGATAAACACTGTGATGGGTATCTAAGATTTACCACCCGTAACAACGTCGAGTTTATGGTCGACGATGAATCGAAGTTGAAACCCCTGATGGACGACCTGGAAAGCAGAAAGTTTGCAGCAGGATCGAACAAGTTTCCGAGGGGAGGTACTGGAGCCGGTCTCACCAATATAGTGCATACTCAGGGGTGGATTCACTGCCATACTCCCGCGATCGATGCCTCGGGTGTCGTAAAGGCCGTGATGGACGAGTTGTATGACGATTTCCAGAACATGAGATTTCCGGCACAGGTCCGAATATCCCTTGCCTGCTGTCTCAACATGTGTGGTGCGGTCCATTGCTCTGATATTGCTATTCTCGGTATTCACCGTATGCCGCCGATGCTTGACCATGAGTATCTGGATAATATGTGTGAGATTCCCTTAGCCATTGCCGCATGTCCTACCGCCGCTATTAAGCCGGCCACGGTGGGGGGCAAAAAGAGTGTTGCTGTTAACAATGAGAGATGCATGTTCTGTGGTAATTGTTATACGATGTGTCCCAGTATGCCCTTAGCTGATGCAGTGGGCAGTGGTGTTGCCCTCTTGGTGGGGGGTAAGATATCGAACAGGATAACCGAACCCAAGTTTTCTAAGGTAGTGGTTCCTTTCCTTCCCAATGAGCCGCCGCGCTGGCCGCAGACGGTTGAGGCAATCAAGAAGATCCTGTATGCCTATGTTGAAGACGCAAAAAAATATGAACGCCTTGGTGATTGGGCTGAGAGAATTGGCTGGGAACGGTTCTTTGAGAAGGCAGAATTACCATTTACAGGGCATCTTATTGACGATTATCGTTTTGCTTATACGACATGGCGAACGAGCACACAGTTTAAGTTTTGAAAGGCGAGGTGCCAAATGGGTGTCGAAGAGGACAAGAAACTTATACTCGATACATTGAAGTCAAAGAAAGGCAAGACAAAATTCTATTTGAGCGACTTCAACAAGATGTTCCCTGACAGGAAGCCGAGGGAGATAAACAAGCTCGTGAACTCGATGGTTTCTGAAGGGCTCCTTGAGTACTGGTCAAGTGGCAGCACTACCCTCATTGGACTCAAGGGCGCGGGCAAGCAACACGAGGCCGAGACCAGGGAAGAATAAAAGAGAGATTAAAGAGATGGTTCTGGACTGTCCGAGGATAGTCTTCTCCGCATTGCGAGGAGATTCAGGGAAGACCCTCCTGACAGTAGGCGTGACGGCCTATCTTCGCAACGAGGGGAAAGCGATTTCGCCTTTTAAAAAGGGGCCTGACTATATAGATGCGGCCTGGCTTGGACTGGCGGCTGGCCGTCCGTGTTACAACCTGGATTCCTTCTTGATGGAAGAGAAGGGTCTTCTGTCTTCCTTTTCCACCCATGCAAGTCAAACCGATGGTGCCCTGGTTGAGGGCAATAGGGGCCTTTTCGATGGTATGACCCCAGAAGGCAGGTACAGCACCGCCGAGCTTGCCAAGATGCTTAAGGCACCGGTCGTCCTGGTAGTGGACTGTAGCATGGCAACACGTACTGTTGCCGCTATGATCCTTGGCTGCCAGCATTTCGACCGTGCAGTTGCCATCAAGGGAGTTATTCTGAATCGGCTTGGAGGGAGCCGCCACGAATCCATGGTACGTAAAGCTGTAGAAGATAGCTGTGGAATACCCGTACTCGGGGCCATTCCTAAGATAAGAAAGGGGTGCTTTCCGGGAAGGCACATGGGGTTGGTTCCACCCCTTGAGCACCCGAGAGCTGAGAAGGCTGTGGATGAGGCTGC
>JBDRGH010000033.1:0-3535 GCA_043818015.1 Pseudomonadota bacterium | reverse complement strand
CTCACGCACGTTGCCCGGGAACTCGTAATCACGCAAGGCTTTCGTGGCCTGGTCGGAAAATCCTTTGAATTTCCTGCCGGTCTTTATTGCAGCACGATTTAAGAAAAAATATGCCAAGAGAGGTATATCCTGCTTTCGCTCCCTGAGAGGTGGAATGAATATGGATATCACGTTCAGCCGGAAGTAAAGGTCCTGTCGAAAGATTCCTGCCCCCACCGCCTTCTTCAAGTCCTTGTTGGTTGCGGCAATGATCCTCACGTCAATGGGGATCGGCCGGTTCCCGCCAACCCTTATCACTTCTTGCTCCTCAATAGCCCTCATCAGCTTAACCTGCATACTAAGCGGAGTGTCACCGATCTCGTCAAGCAAAAAAGTCCCCCCGCTCGCAGTCTCCAGGAGACCGGCCTTTTGGCTGTTGGCCCCGGTGAAGGCTCCCTTCTCGTGCCCAAAAAGCTCGTTGGCAAGAAGCTCTTCCGTGAACGCGCCGCAGTTGATTGCCAGGAACTTGCTTTTCGACCGGTGACTATAGTGATGGATCAGGGACGCCGCCAGTTCCTTGCCGGTTCCCGACTCACCAGTGATGAGCACGTTGCAGTCTGTCTTCGCTACCTGTTTGGTCACCCTGATTACTTCCTGTATCTGCTTGCTTTCTCCGATGAAGGTTAGCTCTTTAGGATGTTCCTTGACACGGGATTCCAGTTCGCTTACCTGCTTGCGAAGCTGCCGCTTCTCGAGGGCCTGACCGACGAGGTGCCGTACTTCTTCCCCGCGAAAAGGCTTCTCCAGGTAATGATACGCACCCTTCTTAATGGCCTCTATTGCCGTGGGAATCGAAGCATAGCCAGTCATCATAATAACTTCAATCTCCGTATCGTGACGCTTGATCTTGGTGAGAAGCTCCAGGCCACTCATCCCCTTCATCACCAAATCGGTAAGTACGAGATCCAAACTGCCCTTTGAAAGTTGTGCGAGTGCGCCTGCCCCGTCCTTCGCCGTGGAAACCCGGTATCCGGCCTTGGAAAGAATCCGGGAGATATTCTTCCTCGCTACCTCCTCATCATCGACTACGAGTATCCGAACACCTTCCATGTGACGATTCCGTTGCTGAATTATCCCCCATCTCGAATGCAGGGAGATACCTTCTGGTTTTAATCTTATAATACCATACTAACTAAGAGAACGGGGGCCGCACGTGTGCAGCTCTCCCGCCGAAATGTTTTAATTATAAAACAGAGCTTATGATTTGTTAAAACTATCATAGTTGGTAAAGGATTGTCAAATTAAGTCTCGATTCTCACACCTATTTGAACCCCTGTTATTACAACCTAATATTTTTTTCTCCTGGAAGGATATAGAGACGTCCTCCTATCTCGCGCATTCTCTCCCCCAATCTTCCGAATGCCATTGAACGACGATTCCGGGAAGTGAGAAGAAGAACACCCCCCATGGAAACTTTTAATGACCACACCAGCATGGATCGTATCGTGTTTTCCATCTCTACCGGTGAAGACATGAAAGAAGGAACTTTAATCCGATTTCCACTGGCAGAAAATATTTGACATTACCTTGAACTTTTTGTATAAGTCTTACTTAAGAGTTATCAACTTCGTGGACTACTTAACCCTAAATTTCCAACGTAAATACCTACGAAGGAAAATTAAACAGCCTTGGCTAAGGAAGGAGTCGAACATGTTCAAGACAAGAGTCACCGAGATGCTCGGCATTGAGTATCCCATAGTCGCTGGTGGGATGGCTTATATTTCTCGGGCGGGTTACGCGGCCGCAGTCTCGAATGCTGGTGGATTGGGGATTATCACCTCAGCAAACTTTGAAACCGCGGACGAGCTTCGCCAGGAGATCAAGAAGACAAAAAGCCTGACCAACAAGCCTTTTGGGATAAATATCAATCTGTTCCCATCACGGAGGCCGCTGCCCAATGATGAGTTCGTCGAGACCCTCATTGATGAAGGGGTAGTGGCAGTGGAAACCTCAGGGACTCGCAGCCCTGCGGAATACTTCTCCCGTCTCAGGGAAGGAGGAGTGAAATGTATACACAAGTGCGCTGCGGCAAGGCACGCCCGAAGAGCAGAGAGTGATGGGGCTGACATGGTAACCGTGGTCGGATTTGAGAACGGGGGTGCACTGGGTATGGATGATGTTCCTACCATGGTCCTTGTTCCGGTAACGCGGGAGACAGTCAAAATACCAATCCTTGCTGGCGGAGGGATTGTCAATGGCCGGGGATTCGTGGCCGCCTTGGCTTTGGGCGCTGAGGGTGTTGTTATCGGCACCGGTTTCATGGCAACGGAGGAATGTCCAACCCATCCTAAGTTTAAGGAGTGGATGGTCAGGAGCAAGGAGACCGACCTCGCTGTGATTGAACGCTCTATTGGACTGCCGCACCGTTCATTGAGGAACAAAGCAGTAGAACAAGTTGAGGAGATGGAAGCCCGAGGTGCTCCTTTCGAAGAGTTGGTCGCTGTTGTTGCGGGCGAAAACTACAAAAAGGCCATACTTGATGGTGAGCTGGACGCGGGGCTGGCCTACTGCGGTTTAGCTGTCGGCCTCATACATCGCACCTCAACTGTCAAAGAATTCATTGATGGCATGATTGCTGAAGCGAGTGCTATCGCTCAGCAGATCGGTGCCTTGGGGGGAGTGGCAAAATGAGTGTACAGGTAAAGATTCCACCGCTGCTGCGCCAAGTGACTGGCAGGCAGGGTGTCTTAGAGGTTGATGCCACTGATGTTACTGAGTGTCTGGGCAAGATGGAGGAACGTTTCCCACGTATAAAGAGCCATTTGTTTGATGAAAAGGGTGAGCTAAAGTCTAACATCATCATCAATGTCAACGGTAAAGACATGCGCTCCCTTTCTGGACTGCAGACACCTGTGAAATCCGGGGATGTGGTGAACATCTTGCTTGCACATCCAGGTATCAGTTGAGCCAGCAATTCCCCACGTGAAACAAAGAGTTTAGTGCCACAGATGGACATTGTTGAGGGGAGCTTCAGGGGGGTAGTAGCTTGCCCATGAGAAGCCTGTCAGCAGTCGGCCTGACGAATTTGAGAAGATATCCCATAATCATGATTTTGAAATAGATACCCTTGAGATGGGGCAGGACCGCATTCATATATTCCTGTAGTTTCCGCCGTGCTATAGTATTTCCAGAGTAGTGGGGATGTTGAAGAGTATCAGTGCCAGTGTGATATTTAGAGAACATCCTGAGGTGAAGCAGGAGTCGTTCGACCTGGAGGCTCTCGACAGGCTTTGGGATGGAGAGTTCGGGGAAGATGAGTATTCTTTTAGAATGGTTGAGAACGGAGTCACAGCAGACGTGATTAGGTACTGATATCACATATCATCATGAACAAGAGCTATCTCCTAAGCAACTGTAACTATTTTAAGATGCCCCGCCCTGTAGGCGGGTTAATTCAATAGTTTTATTATGGTCGTTGCTGTTAATCGGCAGAGACCAAAGAAACCAAAAAGGAGGGGACAAGATGGGGATTAGTGATATCTTCTATTCAGAGGAG
>JBDRGH010000032.1:0-2761 GCA_043818015.1 Pseudomonadota bacterium | reverse complement strand
TAGCAAATGGACTCAGGGCAAAGGGAATCGGAAAAGGAGATAGAGTAGGACTATTAGAACATCCATGCCCCCAATATCTTGAGCTCTATATTGCTATACCGAAGATAGGAGCTGTCCTTACACCCCTGAACTGCAGATTAGCAGGACGGGAACTGGAATATATTATAAATGATGCAGAGATAAAGATGGTAATAATGGGCGAAGAGTTCATAGATGTTATAGATTCGATCAAAGGTGATTTGAAGACCCTAAGGTCCTTCTTCGCTATCGGGAAGGCCCCTTCAGGCACGGGTACGTATGAAGACCTCATTACAGGCTTTTCCCCTGAAGTTCCGGAGATAGATATAGACGAGGATGATATAGCTATTCAAATGTATACAAGCGGTACTACAGGGAAACCAAAAGGGGCTATGCTTACCCACAAGAATCTGATCTCAATGTATATATCAAGAATTATCGACTTCAAGTTAGACGAGAACGACGTATTTTTAAGTGCTGTTCCCTACTATCATACAGCTGCTGAGTATGCTCTTGTTATACTCTACGCAGGAGGCACTTTGGTTATTCATAGCAGGTTCCTGCCGGGAGCTTTCTTAGAGACCCTTGAGACTGAGAAGGTTACCTTTACTCTCGGTGTCCCCTCAATGGTTAACTTTTTACTTCAGCATATTGAAAAGCATCCAAGACATTATGACTTTAGTAATCTAAAGATGTTTCTCTATGGGGCCTCTCCCATGCCGGTAACAGTCTTGAGGAAAGCCATGGAGAGATTTAAACCTGTCTTCCTCCATTCATATGGTCTTACAGAAGCAAGCCCCGGAGTGACATTTCTAAGACCGGAGGAACACATACTGGAAGGTCCAGAAGAGAAGGTAAGAAGGTTGGCATCATGCGGCAAGGAAATATTCAATGTTGAGGCAAGGGTGGTCAATGAGCAGGGTGTCAATGTAAAGCCCGGTGAAATAGGCGAAATTATTGTCAAGGGCGATAACGTAATGAAGGGTTATTGGAAGTTACCGGAAGAGACAGCAGAGACTATCAAGAACGGCTGGCTTCACACCGGTGATATGGCCACCGTAGATGAAGAGGGCTACATATTTATCATGGATAGAAAGAAGGATATGATAATAAGTGGTGGAGAAAACATATATCCAAGAGAGGTTGAGGAGGTTCTCTATTCTCATCCATCTATTCTTGAGGCAGCGGTGATTGGGGTTCCTGACGAGGATTGGGGGGAATCAGTAAAGGCATTTGTCGTTCTTAAGGAAGGAGAGAAGGCTTCTGAACAAGAGATTATTAATTTCTGCAAGGAAAACCTGGCAAGCTACAAAAAGCCCAAATCCGTTGAGTTTTTGGATGTCTTACCGAGAACTGCCGCTGGTAAGGTTTTGAAGAGGGAACTGAGAGAGAAATAATGGAAAAGTATTTTTATTGATGCGTTTTTGCCGAAAGATTGACTCAAGTTTCGTAGACAGAGTTATAACCAGCACCCTGGAGGTGATCTGTGGCAACAGCAGAGAAAGAGTGTTTATCCTTAAATGACTACCGTGCCTTGGATCTAACGGATGATAAGGGGTTTCTCTGTGGAAAGATATTGGCGGATCTGGGGATCGACGTTATAAAAGTCGAGCCGCCACGAGGAGACCCGGCACGAAAGATAGGCCCATTTTACAAGGATATTCCCCACCCTGAGAAGAGTCTGAACTGGTTTGCCTATAATGCAAATAAGCGCGGCATAACCCTTGATGTAGGAACTCGTGACGGACGAGAGATATTTAAGCGACTGGTTCAAGGGAGCGATTTTGTAATCGAGTCCTATGACCGTGGATATATGGATGAACTGGGTCTCGGCTATAAAGAGTTAAGTATGATTAACCATCGCATAATAGTAACGTCTATCCTTCCTTTTGACCCCGATGGCCCGTATAGAGATTATAAAGCTCCCGATATTGTTGGGATGGCCATGGGAGGGGTGATGTTTGGAACGGGCGAACCGGAAAGACCTCCGGTAAGGATAAGCTTTCCCCAGGCTTACCTCCAGGCTGGGTCGCAGGCCGCCGTTGGAACTATGATCGCTCACTATTATCGGGAACGTACCGGTAAAGGACAGCACGTCATGGTATCCATGCAGGCGAGTCTTGCATGGGCCCTCACAAACACTATTCCCTGGTGGGAGTTGAACAGCCACATCCTTCAGCGGCAAGGAATCTACCGGGCTGGAGTTGGCGCCAAGGTAAAGCTAAAACTGGTATGGCCGTGTAAAGATGGTCTTGTGTCGTTTATAGTAATAGGAGGTGCGTTAAGATACATGGAGGACTTAGTTCAGTGGATGGGGGCTGAAGGAATGGCAGATGAGCATCTCAAAACCATAAAGTGGGGTGAGTTTGATATGAGTAAGGTGACCCCATCGGAGATAGAGGAGATAGAAGAAAAGGTAGGAAGCTTCTTCTCGACCTATACCAAGGATGATCTCTATAAGGAGGCATCTAAGAGGCATGTACCTCTTGCTCCGGTCTCAGATTTTGCCGATGTCTTACAAAATGACCAGCTTCGGTCGAGAGACTACTGGGTCGAACTTGATCATCCTGAGTTGAAGACCAGGATAACCTATCCCGGCCCTTTTGCTAAATTTTCTGAGACTCCGATAAGCATTGAACGCCGGGCCCCTCTTATCGGTGAACACAATGAAGAGATTTATGGTAAAGAACTGGGTATTTCAACGAAGGAACTTGTGGTACTGAAAGAGGGAGGCATCATATGA
>JBDRGH010000031.1:0-3361 GCA_043818015.1 Pseudomonadota bacterium | reverse complement strand
GGGTTCCCCAAAAAATTTATCGATTCGCTCCCAGGGATACTTTTTCATACTAACTAGGTCGTTGAGTTCTTTGCCCATTTAGTTGGTGAAACGGATTCCAGGATTCCAGGGGTCAAGTGTATGTATTTCACTCCAATCCCTGACCTGGAGTTTCCGCGATTTATAGTGAACTCCTTTGTCTCATGGCGAAATTTGCTGGAGCAGTGGGGTACCCATCGAGGGTGAGCGGGAAGGGGAAGGCCAGCCCGAAGAGGCTGGAAGGGGAAAGTATTCCCCACCTGCGAACCCCGAAAGGGTCACTGCGGAAGTACTTGAGCGAAGGGATAAAGGGGTTCACGTCCACAGGCCTTCGCCTAAACGGAAAGAGCGAGAACTTTGAAAAAGCATCCCTTCTCTCTTCAGACTATATTTTTTGACCCATCTAAGCTCGCTCCACTGAAAATTCACGAACTCCCCGCCTCCGGCAGGTCAGACATGCGAATTTTCAGCATTCCACTCGCTAAGGCGGGTTCCCCAAAAAATCTAGTAATTCAGGTTCAGGGATACTTTTTCATAGTAACGAGGCCGTTTAACTCTTCGCCCCGCCCATGTAGCTGGTGAAAAGGATTCTGGGATTCCTCCCGCGAATCCCTGACCCCCTGAACCCTCTTGACCCATCAATTATATGGATATGGACACTTTTGTCCAGGGAAAATGACAGATTTCTTACAAACGGGTTTTCATCGCCTCAATTATCTTTTCCATGATGATATCATCTGATAAACCCTCTGAGATAGAGCCCGAGGCTAACAGTTTCTCCTTGGCAGATTCGAAGGTAAAGCCAGCCCTGTTCTCGTGTCCGCCCCCATCTCCCATTTGTCTCCCTATACTGGCAAGATCGTATTGTGCTTCTCGCTGAAGCTTATGTAAACTCACTTTGCCAAGGATCTGGTCGAAGATGACAACTATCTGGAAATCTTTTCTGAAGCGCCTGAGTCGCCGTCGAAGTCTTACGTGGAATTCATGAAAAGGCATTCTGGAGTTGTCGAGTGAGTCTGTTGCTTCCTTAGCCTTGAATATCATGTCACGATCAAATTTCAGATAGACAATATTGTCGACAAACCGTTTCTCAGCTAAGGTCATCTTTAGCAGGCACTTCTCCCAGGAATCGAGTGCAAAAACAGTCTTCACGAGCCTTCTCAGGTCGAATCCTATCTTCTTTGCCTCGGAATGCAACTCCCTTAAGGCGTCTCTGGGGAAATGTGGTGAATCTTCCGGGATTTCATTTTTCCTGAGGTCTGATATGACCCCGGTGTAAAGGGGGACTGCGATTTCTGGATACAGGTCCAGTCCTATCGCTTTTATGAAGTGGAAGATGACTTCACTCGTGGAACAGTAGTTTCCTACCAGATTCAAGGTCTGGCCGATAGGGCAATCGAATTCATACCCTACATGGTGGTCTATATTTATCTTGTATGGAAATCCACGTCCGATTGCCCATGCCTCTTCGGGTACCTGGGCAAAGCCAGCGCAATCCACCATTGCGAGCGCACCGTAATCGTCAATAATACCGGAAAAATAGGCCGAGAGGGAGTCCGTGAAAGAATCACGAATGTCTTTCTCGTCAGCCCTGAACGGCTCCACAATGTGGAGTTTGTCGATTGAAGAGAGGAACCTGAGCTTGTAGGGGATAAAAGGAATGCAAAGGAGCGTTGCGTCAACATTGAATTTCCGAAGAATAAGCCCCAGTGCCACAGCGGATCCAAATGCGTCTCCGTCGAGGAAACGGTGTGTAGTGATGAGCACCTTTTTCCTCTCCATTTTCAGTTCGCGTACTACTTCGTTGAAGGCAGAAGCGAATTTGGTTAGTTCCGAATGAAAATCAAAACTCATCGCCTGTTCCTCGGTAGCCCCCCTTAGCGCCTCTTCTATGCCGCACCTTCCTGACTCGGCACCTTAGATTGTGGTTCTGATCTTCCCACCCGTACGTTTCGTAAACGTGGGCTAGGAGCACATCCTCCGGATAGCCTTGATTCGTTGAAGGACAGGAGGGTGACTGTAGCTCAGAAACACCTTGAGGGGGTGGGGTGTCAGGTTTGAGAGATTATCAACACTCAGCTTTTTCAGTGCTACAATCATAGGTTCAGGGTTGGCATGGGTCTTCACTGCGAAGCCGTCTGCTTCATATTCGTGCCTTCGGGAGAGCATACTCCCGAAGATGGAGAGAACCATCTCAATGGGGCCATAGAGAAAGCCAAAAAAGAGGAGGCTTGCGTAGATAGAGGTCTCCTCCATCCTAAATGCCGCAAAGAGCTCCCTGTTGTTGATGAAGAGAGAGAGGATAAAGAACATCAGCCCGGTCGTCAGGATGGAGATACCGATAGATTGGAGTATGTGCCTTTTTTTGTAATGACCGATTTCATGGGCGAGAATGGAAACAAGCTCGTCGACCGTATGTTTTTCAATGAGGGTGTCAAATAAGACCACCCTTCGAAATTTGCCGAAACCGGTGAAAAAGGCATTCGACTTGGTCGAGCGTTTCGATGCATCCATCGTGAAGATGCCCCTGATCTTGAAGCCCTGGGACTTGGCGTAGCCCTCAATGGCACTTTTGAGCCCGCCCTCCGGAAGGGCAACGAACTTGTTGAAAAGTGGCATAATAACCACCGGAGCGATAAACGTGAGAAATAGCTGGAATACCGTTACGGCAATCCAGCAATAGAGCCAGGCAAGTGGTCCTGCCTTTTCGAAAAGCCACACAACAGCTGCGAAAATGATTCCCCCGATCACGGCGAGAAGAAGCCAGCTTTTCAGGATATCGAGGATGAAGGTCCTGGGCGTTGTCTTGTTGAAACCATACCGTTCTTCAATGACAAACGTTTCATAGATCGAAAAGGGCAAAACGAGGAGATGGAAAGCAAGCAGGAGGACAGCGGCAAAAATGAGGCCTGTTAGAATTGTGGCAAGACTGAAACCGCGTGCGAATTGATCAACGATATTGAAACCCCCAAGAAGGATGAAGGCAATGGTAATCGGGGTAATGATAGTATCCCTTACTGTCCCAAATCGGGTATTTTCCCTGAGGTACTCCTGCGATTGTTTGTATTTCTCAGCATCATAGTAACCCCGAAACTCTTCAGGCAAATCCGTTTCGGCATGCCGAACATTCAATGTTTCAACGATCACATCGAGAAGATAGTTACCAACTAAAATGACAAGAATGATGACTAAGAAGAGGTTCATTACGGCCCCACTCAGTGAGAGAGGTTACTATTCTTATAACAACGCTTTGGCGTCCCCCAGAAGGAGGATATCGGAGACCACCGTTACCAGTCCCCAGATGGCGTCCGCTGCGAGGTGATGCTCCACCGATCGGTCAAAG
>JBDRGH010000030.1:0-9588 GCA_043818015.1 Pseudomonadota bacterium | reverse complement strand
GATACCCTCTGCGATTCAGACAGGAAAGAAATACGGCATGCCGCCACTGGATGATGCCATTATGGAGCATGTGCAAAAAGGGCGGATCGACCCGGATGAGGCGTATAATAAATGTATCGATAAGGCTAAGTTCCTGCCTCTTTTGAAAAAGGCCCCCGAGGATTTTACCGAAGTATGATAGAGAATTCCGGCCTAGGCGTCAAATCGATTAACCTCAGCTGATTGGGAGAAAAGCTATGAGAAAACCGGAAACCGATCGTATATTGGACACTCTGTTACAAGCCCATGGTAACGTCTCTGATTTAAATTTCACTGTGGACAGACCCCTACAGGTAGAATCCTCTGGACAACTGGTCTCTGTTCCTATGAAGCCACCCATAGATGAACTGACCCCTTTTCAAACGGAGATATTGGCCCTCAACCTCATCAATCAGGACCGGCGTCTCATCCGTACATTACTGGATCAGGGGTCGTGCGATTCATCCTATTACCTTCCCGGAAAGGCCAGATTTCGGGTAAACATCTTTTCACAGAGAAGCTCTTATTCCATAGTTATGAGAAAATTGGAGACGAAAATCCCGACTATCAAAGACCTAGCCCTTCCAGAGGTCTTTTTCAAGATAGCCCAGGAGAGAAACGGTCTCATCCTGGTGACCGGTGCAACCGGTAGTGGGAAATCTACCTCCCTGGCTGCTATGTTAAACGATATGAACGAATCGAAATCTATTCACATAATTACCTTGGAAGACCCCGTAGAGTTCGTACACCCTCACAAGAAGGCCACGTTTAACCAGAGGGAGTTGGGTAGTGACTTTGACGCATTTGCCACCGGCCTGAGAGCAGCCCTTCGTCAGGCGCCTAAAGTCATTCTGGTTGGCGAAATGAGGGATAGAGAGACTGTTGAAATAGGCTTAAGTGCAGCGGAAACGGGCCATCTGGTCTTGAGCACCCTTCATACCGTGGATGCTGGTCAGACTATCAATAGAATCGTTGGGATGTTTGATCTGGAAGAGGAAAAGCAGATCAGGATCCGTCTGGCAGATACGATAAGGTGGATAGTATGCCAGAGGCTCTTACCCAAGATTGGTGGAGGGAGAGTAGCTGCATTCGAGATCATGGGGACGAACCTCAGGGTCAAGCACTCTATCTTAAATGGAGAGTCCGAGGGAAAGACTTTCTACGATATAATCTCCGCGGGTGATGCCTACGGGATGCAGACCTTCGACACCGATATAATCGAAAACTACAAAGCAGGTCTGATCACGGAGGAAACAGCCATGGCATATGCTTCGAAAAAGGCAATAGTTGGCAGAGGAATTGACATGATCAAGAGTGTAAAGGGAGAGAAAACTACTGATATCGAAGGATTAGACCTGGATGAGGAGTACGGCAAGGAAGACCCTTACGGGAAGAAATTGTAGAGGGGGAGACAAATGGAGACTTCGTGTCAGACCTGTGGAACCAAACTAAAGATCCCGGATGAAAAGCTTCCTAAAGGTAAGGTTATAAATATCGTGTGTCCTAAGTGTAAAGGGGAAGTGTCTATTGATACTGCAACCACACTGAAGGAACCCGAGATAGATCTCGACGTCGATTCATCTGGCCTTGATTCAGAAGAAGCTACTTCAGAAGCTGCAACTGAGACAACTATCTCAGCCCCCGCCGGTGAAATGACAGATCAATTTTTCGGAGATGACGAAAAAACAGCCTTAATCTGTGACGACAGTCAGCCCAATCAAGACATGCTATCATCAGCCTTGAAAGAACTAGGTTACAGGGTAAGTACAGGGACGAACCCAAACGACGTTCTGGACAAGATGAGGTATAACCATTATGACCTTATCGTTCTCGATGAAGGGTTAGGCGGGAAGCCGCCCTCAGAAAACCCTATCTTAAATCAGATTCAATCAATGCCTATTGCTACGAGAAGAAACATATTCTTTGCACTAATCGGCCCCGACTACAGTACTCTTGATAATATGATGGCCTTTGCAAAGAGCGCAAATGTAGTCATTAACGAGAAAGACTTGCCACGTGTAAAGACCATACTTAGCAGATCTATTTCGGATAACGAGAGATTCTATAAGGTCTTTAAAGAGACTTTGAGAGCTATAGGAAAGGTATAGCTCAAGCCCCCTTTCTTTATCGCTTTCGCGGCTCACCGCCTCTCTCGAACCTACCTAGTACCTGACAGCCACCTCTCAGATTTTCCTAGAAGCCAATAACCTGAAAAGAGATGCATAACTGCCCACTTCGACGAATCTCTGGTTAGTTTTGTATGTTTACTTGATGGCAGTTGTATGCTATATATGGAACATTTCCAAATTAATTAGTTCACCCTGAAAAAGGAAAAATTCCCTTTGGAGCAAACGTGAGTAGGATTTTTGGGGTACCCATCTTGACGAAGTGGACGATAAGTCCCTCCTGTGGCGGGATTTGAGCCCGAAGGGCGAGTTTCTGAAAATGCCTGACGTGAGTCATAGATGGGTCAAAAAACCTGCGCTTTGGAGCGGAAAAGGGAATTTTTCAAGACAAGCTAGTTAATGGATTAAGAGGATTCAAGGGGGCAAGGAGCCAGGGATTCGAGTAAGGCATCCTCGAACCCTTTTCACGAACTAAATGGAAAAAGAACGGTATATATAAGCTTTAGGCTATATTCAGGGCTATCGCCCGAACAAAATACCCGACCGCTCATCCGTGACGTTTACCAATGATTGCTCACTAAGAGAGGAGAATAATATGCCAGAAAAACGGGAAAAACCTGAGATTGAAGAACTTAAAAAAAGGCTCATTCTGAAAAGGAACCTGGTATGGGATCTACTCGACGCTGAAGAAAAAGAGAAGGTTTTCGCATTTGCGAAGGGTTATAAGGAGTTTCTCAATAGGGCGAAGACAGAACGTGAAACGGTTAAGGAAATAGTCAAAGTTGCCCAGAAGAAAGGCTTTAAAGATATTGGAGGCTTTCCAAAGAAAGCGAAAAAGGTCTATACGGTAACCCACCATAAAGCTGTGGCCCTTGGTATCTTGGGCAAAAAACCGATTGAGGAGGGGATCAGAATAATCGCCTCCCACATAGATTCTCCCCGTCTTGATCTAAAGCAAAATCCCCTATACGAGGATGTAGACCTGGCCTTCCTTAAAACCCATTATTACGGTGGGATAAAAAAATATCAGTGGGTTTCACGCCCATTAGCCCTACACGGAAAGATCATCAAAAAGGATGGAAGCGAGTTGGATCTGAGCCTAGGGGAAGCTGAGAATGAACCGGTCTTTACCATAGTCGACTTGGCCCCTCACCTCGCCCACAAGGCCCAATATGAAAAGAAACTGGGAGATGCAGTCGTTGGTGAAAAACTAAACATACTTGCCGGGAGCATCCCCTTCCCTGATGAGGATACCAAAGAGAGAATAAAACTCCAGGTTCTCAAATACCTCAATGATACTTTCGGCTTGGTTGAAGAGGACTTTGTCAGTGCTGAGCTGGAATTGGTGCCATGTGAAAAGGCGAGAGATATAGGATGGGATAGAAGTTTGATAGGCGCCTACGGACAGGATGACCGAGCAAGCGCTTATACCAGTCTGCGGGCCATGGGAGACATAGACAACCCAAGAGAGACCGTCCTGGCCTTGTTCCTTGATAAGGAAGAGGTAGGCAGCGAAGGGAATACAGGGGCCAAATCGAGGCTTCTCGAGGCCGTTGTTTGTGACCTGTTATCGCTTGGGGGAGTCAAGCCAGACAATGGGGTAGTGAGAAGAACCCTGATGAACTCCCGGGCAATCTCAGCCGACGTAAATGGCGCCCTCGACCCAGACTATCAGGATCTCCATGAAAAGAGGAATGCCGCAAAGATAGGATATGGAGTCTGTGTTACAAAATTTACGGGCTCTCGAGGCAAGGTCGGGGCCAGCGATGCCAGTGCAGAATACGTGGGGTGGCTGAGGCAGATTTTCAACCGTCATAAGATCGTCTGGCAGACTGGAGAACTGGGCAAGGTAGACGAGGGCGGGGGGGGGACTATCTCTAAATTTCTTGCGAGGTACGGAATAGACATAATAGACTGTGGGGTACCTCTGCTCGGTATGCACTCGCCCTTTGAGGTGTCTAGCAAAGCGGATATTTATATGACTTATAAAGGGTACGGAGTATTCCTTAGGGAAGAATGAGGGCCGAATGGGAAAGGTCACCTGTTTCGTCCTGATGGTTATAAGTATATTTTTGTCACTACCGGAGCCGCCCACCTTTGCAGCCAACAGTCTCATAGATATCAAGTATTGGTCGGCCCCTGATCATACAAGGATCGTACTTTATACCAACAAACCCGTGACCTGGAATATGCTTACACCTGATGACCCCAAGAGATTAACTATTGAGGTAGATAATGTAGCGAAAATCCTATCTGGAAAACGGATTAGGGTAGACGATTCTATTGTACGCGAGATCAGGATCTTAAAATCGAATAGAGAAACGGTGAGACTGGCTCTATATCTTGTCAAAGCAGCCAAGTGGGACATATTTAATCTTGACAGATACTTGCAAACTCCTCCGAGGATGGTCATCGACGTTTCCCGACCTGACCTGGCCGAGCGTGAAAGAATGAAACGAATAGCCATGAAAAAATCCCTTGGAGAGGAGGTTAAGATGGTTGTTGTCGACCCAGGCCACGGGGGTGAAGACTTGGGAGCAGTCGGTCGATACGGTACGAGAGAAAAACAGGTAGTTCTGGCGATTGGAAAAGAGCTTCAAAGATTACTCAACAGGGAAAAGGGCTTCAAGGCGGCCCTTACCCGGTCAGACGACTACTTCATCCCCCTGGAGGAAAGGAGAGGTATTGCTAGAGAATATGGGGCAGACTTGGTTATCAGCCTCCATGCGGATTGGACAGCGAAAAAGGATGTGAAGGGGACCTCTTTGTATTGCCTTTCATCGAGAGGGGCCAGTGATAGAGGAGCGGAACTCTTGGCCGAAAAAGAAAACCTTTCGAACTTTATCGGTGGAGTCTCCGTAAAGCCCGGAAATCAAGACCTTCAGGTTATCCTCCTTGACTTGCTGCAAACCAAGACAATCAATGACAGCCTAAGATTTGGAGGATTCGCCATCAAAGAGGTTAAAAAAATAAACAAAATCAAATATGATAGACCAAAACAAGCCGCTTTTACCGTTTTAAAAGCGCCTGATATACCGTCTGTCCTCGTTGAGATTGGATATCTATCAAACTCCGGAGAAGAGAGGTTGTTGAAAAGCAAAGGGTTTCAGCGGAGGTTCGCGGGGGCGCTATCGAAGGCTACCCTGAGGTTTCTGTCGGGTGATGCATTGAAAGGAAAGACAATAGCTAAAGAAAAGACCCTCTCTCGGAAAAAAGAGCGGGTTCACATTGTTAGAGAAGGTGATAACCTCTGGAAAATAGCTTCAAAGTATAGAGTTAGCGTACGGGATTTGCAAATGCTGAACAGGCTTAAGGACGCAAACCATATTGTCCCGGGTAGGAGACTGCGATTACCGTAAGTCTTCAGGCCCACGTGATAAATTGACGTTCGTTGAAGGACGTGTATAAATAAACATGCCTCAACATCCATAGGCTTCAAACAAGGGGGATAAGAGAATGGAATGTCAGAATATGGAAGCTAATTTGGAGCGATGTAACTGTACCTACGAACCCTGCGATAAAAAAGGAAAGTGCTGTGAGTGCTTATCATACCACTGGGAGATGAAACAATTGCCGGGCTGCCTTTTCCCTCGTGAGGTAGAAAAGACGTACGACCGCTCTCTCACGCGATTTGTCTCTCTCTATAAAGACAGGGTATAGGGACGAAGCTCATCCAATCCGTCGTCCACACGGATGTTGCAAGAGTCCTCCTAATTCCTATACCAGAAGGAGCTTTGACTTTTCAATAACGACCAATTAACGAAGAGGAGCTTTCCCATGGCAATAGTCGAGGTAAGTGTAGTACCCCTAGGGGTTTCCGATACAAGCCTTAGTGATTATGTGGCTGATGCCTTAAAGGTGCTCAAAGACTCCGGCCTTAAATTCGAGCTGACTTCCATGGGGACCATTGTTGAAGGAGACCTTGGCACGATTCTCGGTGTAATTAGCGACATGCACGAAACACCTTTTCGGAAGGGGATAATGCGGGTCCTTACAACCATCAAGATCGATGACCGAAGGGATAAGGATGCGTCCTCTGCGGGAAAGGTGGGATCTGTGGTCAGGAAGATGCGATGAAAACCCTGGGTGACCTAGTCGCTTTCCCACCGCATAAGTACGCTGCGGGGTAAAGAAGGTTGTTGCGTAAATGTCATCTCTGAGGCAAGGGTAGTGGATTAAACCCTGGTCATGAGATACACAAGCCAGGGGCCTCATTCAAGGATTCGTTGGGGTTAAGCTGTTGACCGTGAGAAAATGATACCAGGGGGAGCGTCATCAATGAAGGAAGCAATGTTGTATGAGAAATTGGGAGAAGGAAAGGTTAAATGCGGCCTCTGCAATCATAGATGCACCATTGCCCCTTCCAAGAGGGGTATCTGCGGTGTAAGAGAGAACAGGGAAGGTATCCTCTTTTCTCTCGTTTACAAGAAGCTTATCTCAAGAAATGTAGACCCCGTAGAAAAAAAACCTCTCTTTCACCTCTTCCCGGGCTCAAGATCCTTCTCTGTGGCCACCGCAGGGTGTAATTTCAAATGTCTGCATTGTCAGAACGCGGATATTTCCCAGATGCCCAGGGATCAAAACCGGATAATCGGCAGGGATTTTGAGCCCAAAGAGATCGTATCTGAAGCCTTACAATACAACTGTAAAAGCATCGCCTATACATACACAGAACCCACCATATTCTTTGAATATGCCTACGACACAGCGGAGTTAGCCCATAAAGAGGGCATAAAAAATGTGTTCGTGACGAACGGCTATATGACCCAAGAAGCTCTCCACACTATAAGACCATATCTGGATGCCGCAAATGTGGATCTTAAGGCATTTTCAGACGATTTCTACAAGGAGATTTGTGGTGCGAAACTCAACTTTGTTCTTGATTCGATAAGAACATTAAAAGAGATGGGGGTTTGGGTCGAGATAACCACCCTCATAATACCTACCTTGAATGATAGCGAAGATGAACTTCGAATGATTGCTGAGTTTATTAAGGAAGTGGGGGAAGAGACCCCCTGGCACGTGAGTGCCTTCCATCCCACGTACAAATTACTAGACCGCCCGAGGACATCTGCCAAGGTTCTTCGCACAGCAAGGGATATCGGCCTCGGAGTGGGCTTAAGGTACGTCTACTGTGGCAACATTCCAGGGGAAGAAGGAGAGAATACTTATTGTTACAACTGTAAAGAGATATTGGTACAACGATATGGATATCAGATCTTGAAGAACAGGGTTACAGACGACCGATGTCCGGATTGTGGAGTAAAGATTGACGGGGTTGGCCTTGGATGATAGGAAGATGGCACTTCTGAATTCGGTTGGTAGCGGGTTTTCACGCTACGTGAGACAGCGAGAGTCTACCAGCATCTCCCCTTAGATTCTATTCAATTCGATGAATAACATGCTGAAATATGACATACGGAAATTCTCTGAGGTTACCATAGCGCCCAATGGCAAGGAGTACGTAAAGATCTCATTACCGTCGATAAAGAACTTTGCAAAAACCCATAATCTGGAGATTGCAGAAGTCGAAATCCTCGCGTTAGAAAATGGAATCATCCCTGAACGGTATCAGCGTAATATCGGCACCATTGGTCTCAAAGGACAAGCGAAGCTATTAAACTCAAAGATAGTGATTATTGGCCTCGGCGGGCTGGGAGGAACGGTCTTGGAAATCCTTGCCAGGGTCGGGATTGGATGGATCGTGGCAGTTGACGGTGACGTCTTTGACGAGAGTAACTTGAATAGGCAGATACTTGCGAAGGAGAATAAGCTGGGCTCCCGTAAGACCGATGCCGCTCTCGAAAGAGTTAAGAGCATCAATCAGGCAATAAGGGTTGAAGCGCATTTTACGCGCATAAAAGACGACAACATTCGGCATATTATCTCCGGGGCGGATGTCATTGTAGATGCCCTTGACAACATACCTTCTCGGTTGCTTGTCGAGAAGGCAGCCAAGGCTGAAGGTATTCCATTAGTTCACGGGGCAGTGGCAGGGTTTTCCGGACAAGTTTCGACTATATTTCCAGAAGACAGGGGGCTTCAAGAAATTTACGGCTCACCTGGTAAACTCCCCAAATCTGGGATCGAGAGCGAGCTTGGCACCCCTAGCACCACACCCGCTATGGTGGCCTCTTGGCAGGCACAAGAGACCATAAAGATTCTTCTAGGAGAGGGGGAGTTACTTCGGAACAGGTTACTCTGTATAGATGGACAGGGAGGAACGGTAGAGATTGTACGTTTGGATAGGAAGTAGTGAAGGAGGTGTTGCCCATGATTATCTAGTCTGTCAAGAGATGAGACAAAACTGGAGTTTCCCGAATTTATAGTGAACTCCTTTGTCTCATGGCGAAATTTGCTGGAGCAGTGGGGTACCCATTGAGAGTGAGCAGGAAGGGGAAAGTATTCCCCACCTGCGAGCCCCGAAAGGGTCACTGCGGAAGCAGTGAGCGAAGGGATAAAGGGGTTCACTTAAATAATGCCAGATTAGTAACGAAATCGTGGTGTCCCGAAAATACTTCGGCAGAAACTCGGGAAACTCCTGATGAGACAAAAAAACATAAGGAGGTAGAAAAATGGCAGGTACTACTATTAAATGGTTGAGTCACGCTTTCTTTTCCATTACCACACCTGAGGCCAAAGTCATCCTGATCGATCCCTGGATAGCAGGCAACCCACTATGCCCTGTTAAGCTGGATGATGTAAGGAAGGCCGATATTATCCTGGTTACCCATGACCACTTCGACCACTGTGGCAACGCTGCTGACATCTCCAAAAAAACCGGGGCCATAGTCATAGGACAGCCTGAGACAGTGGGCAGATTAAAAACTGGTCTGGCGCTGCCCGAGGGAAATGTGGTATTTGGTGGCTTTGGTATGAATATAGGTGGGAACACGAACATAGATGGCATTACCATTATCATGACCCAGGCCTTCCACTCATCTGAAACCGGTGCCCCCTGCGGGTATATTATCAAACTGAAAGAAGGAACCACTATTTACCATGCAGGGGATACGGGCATCTTCGAAAGTATGAGGATACTCGCAGAGCTCTATCCCATCGATGTTGCTTTACTTCCGATAGGCAGCTGTTTCACTATGGACCCAAAACAGGCTGTTGCTGCTGTGAAACTCCTCAAACCCAAGAAGGTCATACCCATGCATTACAAAACATTTCCTATCTTGGAGCAGGACGCCAGCAGGTTTGTCGACCTGGCGAAACAACAGGTCCCCAGTGTAGAGGTAATTGTCCTCGAACCTGGAGGAGAGTGTTCTGTATGAGAAAGGAGGGGGGCGTTAAAAGCCCCCCTTTGACAGGAGGATGAAGTCAGCCTTGATCACCCGGTCATTAGGACGATGTTGAACATGCCATAGCATGTACCGCTTGTTTGACACTATCAAGATCTATATAGGAATCCTCGGAAAAAAGACCGACGATTTTGTCA
>JBDRGH010000029.1:0-4910 GCA_043818015.1 Pseudomonadota bacterium | reverse complement strand
ATGGAAGTAAAAGGAAGAGATCTCGTGGCCGGTATCCCGAAAATATTGGAGATCGATTCAGAAGAGATCAGGGCTTCACTCGCGGAACCCATCAACACAATAGTCGAGGCCGTGAGAATCGCCCTTGAGAGAACTCCTCCAGAACTAGCTGCTGATATCGTGGATAGGGGAATTGTGTTGGTTGGTGGGGGTGCTTTATTAAGAAATTTAGATCTGCTCTTGAAAGAAGAAACAGGTCTTCCAATAACGCTAACCGATGACCCTCTCTCTGCCGTGGTCTTAGGAGCCGGAAAGGCATTGGATGAACTGTCCCTCTTGAAAGAGATAATGCTCCGCTCTTAATACTAAACATGGAAACAGGGGAAAGATGCTGTCTATCCTCAGGCGATATCGACTAATAGTGCTTGCGGCTTTCCTTGGAATAGCTGCCATGCTCCTTGTCTCCTTGAATATTAAGGAAAGGGAGAAGCTATCTCTTTCTGAAAAGATTATTCTGGAGATCTCGTCTCCTTTTCAAAAGGCAATCCAGTTCTCTATAAGAGGTGTAACAACTCTCTGGAGTAATTACATCTTTCTCGTAAACCTCAAAAAAGAAAATGATGCCTTAAGGAAGGCTCTTAATACTTTAAAGGGAGAGAACATCGAGTTAAGGGAGGCGGTTATTGCCAATAATCGCTTGAGAAAGCTCCTTCTCTTTAAAAAGAAATTCATGACCCCTATGGTTCCTGCCGAGGTAATTGGTGAGGACCCCTCCAGTTGGTTTAAGGCCATTCTTCTCGATAAAGGGAGTAAAGACGGTATTGAAAGGAAAATGGCGGTAGTAACATCCGAGGGAATAGTAGGGCGTGTTATAGAGGCTTCCAGGACGGTCTCCAAGGTTCTATTGGTAACAGACCATAGCAGTGCTATAGCTGCTATGGTACAAAGAACAAGGGCCAAAGGAATCCTGGAAGGAAGAGTAAACCAAGGATGTCAGCTAAAATATATCTTGCGTGGAGATGATGTTAAGATAGGGGACAATATAATATCCTCGGGTTTAGGGGGAGCATTCCCGAAGGGTCTGCTTCTGGGAAAGGTGAGCAGAATAACCACCGATGGTTTTGGGCTCTTTCAATTTGTAGAAGTAAGCCCCAGTGTGAACTTTACAAAACTTGAAGAGGTGTTCATAGTATTCACTCATGGGTCCCCCTCGAATGGATAAGTCCAACCAGCTTAGATGATTACGCATCTTAGCTTCTTTTGCAGAGGTCTGATATGAGGCTTTTTCTTGGCTTCTCAGCAACCGGGTTACTTTTCTTATGCATAGAGACCACGCTCTTTAACTACTTCTCCGGCGTTCCTGTTAAGCCTGACCTCATTCTCGTAATGGTGGTCTACCTGGGAATTTTTCGAGGGCCAATAATAGGCATAGTCCTGGCGTTCACGTTGGGATATCTTATGGATACCCTTTCTGGGAGCATAATAGGCCTATATAGCTTTCTGCGAATCATCACCTTCCTTTTGACAAAACTGGCTTGTGTGAATTTTTATCTTAACAGCGTCTTCACACAAACAATCCTAGTACTAGTACTGAGTATTGTGGACGGGATCTTTTTGCTTTCGACCCTCTATCTTTTCAGTTCTATCGATAACCTGTGGCCTTTTGTGGTGAAGTTCGTCCCCCTTCAGTCCATCTTGACAGGCATATTAAGTCCCATAATCTTTCTAATACTAAATAAAACAGATCTCTTGCTTGAACCCCGCTAACGAGGGGGGTCAGCGACGTCCAGTCTAATAGTTGTGGTATTTTGAGTAGCAAGCGCGGACAAGGACTGCCAAGCCTGAACTGCAGGAATAACCAATGTTACTGTATGACCGAGATAACAAGAGAGAACTCAAAAAGAGAGTCTCCTTCTGCGTAGTTTTCGCAACCGTCGCCTTCGCAGTAATTATTTCGAGACTATGGTATCTCCAAATTATCCAGGGGAAGAACTTTAGAGACCTTTCTGAAAACAATCGGATAAGAGTTAACAAGATACTAGCCCCCAGAGGTATGATATTTGATCGAAAGAATAGGGTTCTCGTAGATAACTACCCTTCGTTCGACCTATCCATAATTCTTCAGGATGCTAAAGACCCAAACAAAGTAATAAACGAACTGAGCGCTTTGTTGAACACAAAGGTTGAATCCTTTAACGAAAAGTTAAGCAAGGCCGGCGCTCATCCTCCATTTAAGCCAATAATCTTAAAAACAGAACTCAACCATGAACAGGTAGCTCTTATCGAAACAAACAAGCTGGACCTTCCGGGAATCAGAATTGAAATCGAACCGAAGCGTTTTTACTTGTTTAAAGATCTAGCGGCTCATCTTATTGGATACATGGGGAAAATCAGTCAATCTCAATTAAAAGCAAAGGCTTACGCGGGATACGACATTTTGGATCTCATAGGAAAATGCGGAATAGAGTATGAATATCAAGATCTCTTGAGAGGAAGACACGGAGGAGCTCAAGTTGAGGTTGATGCCGCAGGGAGAGAACTAAGCGTCTTGAGTGAGGTAAAACCGACTCCTGGTCACAATCTATTTTTGACACTTGACCTAGACATTCAGAGACTCGCGGAAAGCGCATTAGGGGAGAAGGTAGGTTCTGTAATCATAATGGATCCAAATAATGGAGATATTCTTGCCTTGACCAGCAGTCCCTCCTTCGATCCAAATGTCTTCTCCCTAGGGATATCTTCCAAGGAATGGAAAGAACTGATATCTCACCCTTCTCACCCACTAGAAAACAAAGGGATTCAAGGACAATATCCTCTAGGTTCTGTCTTTAAGATTGTCACCGCTATAGCGGGGCTGGAAGAAGGGGTTATTACACCAGAAACGTCTTTGTACTGTAAAGGGTCCTATCGATTTGGTAGGCGTTCGTACCGATGCTGGAGAACGGAGGGGCACGGTTGGGTTAAGCTCCACAAGGCACTCGTCGAGTCTTGTGATGTATACTTCTATCAGGTTGGGCAAAGGCTCGGTATAGACAGACTTGCTTATTATTCCTCTCTATTTGGTCTGGGTAAACCAACAGGTATTTCTCTCTTAAATGAAAAAAAAGGCCTCGTTCCAACAAGGTCTTGGAAGCTAAAAGCTCTAAAATCTCCTTGGCAAGATGGAGAAACGCTGTCTGTAGCGATTGGCCAAGGGTTTCTCTTGGCCACGCCGCTTCAGATGCTAAATTTAATCTCTTCAATTGCCAACGGTGGTATACTGTATCGTCCCCAACTTCTCAAAAAGATTGAATCTCCCGACGGAGAAACTCTCAAAGAATTCGTCCCCGAAAAGCTAGCTACCATTCCGATTGATCATAAGAACCTGAGTTTAGTTAAGAATGCCCTATGGGGCGTTGTTAATGAGCCCCGCGGCACCGGGTCGAGGGCCAGAGTAAAAGGAGCGGACGTAGTTGGAAAGACGGGGACTGCCCAAGTCATCGGTCTACCGGAGAACGACACTAAAACGAAGTTGGATGATAGGGATATCCCTTTTGAACTAAGGGACCACGCATGGTTTGCGGCATTCGCCCCAAAAGATAACCCAAGCATTGCTGTTGTGGTTATGCTTGAACATGCCGGGCATGGTGGAAGCGCAGCCGCACCACTTGCTGGTGAAATAATAAGAGGGGCTCTTGAAATTCTTAAATAATATTTGAGCATCTCTGTACGTTAAGGAGTCGCCACTACTATGAAATTTGATCGAAGGCTAGCTTTAAACTTCGATTGGCCTCTGCTCTTCCTAACCATACTTATTGCGTCTATTGGCATAATTAATCTCTACAGTGCAAGCTCCGCGGGAAAAGAGCTTTCAGGGACACCAATTTATCTAAAACAGATATACTGGGTCGCTATTGGGATGTTTTTAATGATCATATGCTTCAGTGTCGACTCACGTACTTTCGAACGCTTCGCCTTCCCGTTGTTTATGCTTACCGTAATATTACTAATTCTCACGGTGCCGTTTGGAAAGAGCGTTTCGGGCTCCAGGAGATGGCTTCAACTCGGTGTAATCTCATTACAACCCTCAGAGCTGCTTAAGATTACTCTAATATTGACATTAGCAAAATACCTCAAAAAGTATCGGGCGCAGAAATTAGGAATTACGCGGAGTCTTATCGTCCCGATATTCATGTTAGCCATGCCAACGGTACTTATTTTGCAGCAACCAGACTTAGGAACAGCTCTTATTGTATTGCTGATCTTCTTCTCTCTCTTAATCTTCAACGGAATACGGATGAGAACGTTTTTAGTAATGATCTCCGTTTTCCTGGCTGGCTTCCCACTCTTTTGGCATTACCTGAGGGATTATCAAAAGATGAGGATTCTGACCTTCATAAACCCGAATCTTGACCCCCTCGACTCTGGCTACCATCTCATCCAATCAAAGATTGCTGTGGGGTCAGGAGTGTTTTGGGGAAAGGGATTCTTAAGGGGGACGCAGAACCAACTACATTTTCTTCCAGAGCAGAAGACCGATTTTGTCTTCTCAGTTCTGGCCGAGGAATGGGGCTTCGTGGGAGCATTCATAGTAGTAGGGTTATATCTCCTTCTCATAATCTTGAGCCTTCGAGTTGCAGGTTCTGTAAAGGAGGAATTTGGTGCGTTTGTCAGCGTGGGTATCGTTTCCATGCTGTTCTGGCATATATTGATTAACATAGGAATGTCGATTGGCATTATACCGGTAGTTGGTGTTCCATTGCCATTTATGAGCTACGGAGGGTCATCTACCATAACATTTTTCATCGGTATTGGCTTACTGATGAATATCAGTATGAGACGCTTTTTGTTCTGACCGCTTATCTCGCACTGATATTCGAGCCGATTTTTTTAAATAATACTTGCTAAATGAAGTCCTTTTGTTTATTATACCAGTGCGATATTTTCCAGTC
>JBDRGH010000028.1:0-11836 GCA_043818015.1 Pseudomonadota bacterium | reverse complement strand
ATTGATTTGGGTGTCATTGACAGTTATACTCCTCATGTTATTGAAGGCGCTGCGAATGTGGAATTAGTCGTCGTGGCGACCCCATCGGGAGTAATCGTCGAGACAATTAATAAAATAGTGCCTTATGTAGCAAATGGGTGTATAATTACCGATGTAGGAAGTGTTAAGGAAGAAATCGTGAAAGGCTTGGAAAAATCTATCCCTGAAAATATATACTTCATTGGTGGGCATCCCATTGCAGGAACGGAGGATTCCGGAATCGATGCAGCAGACCCCTCACTCTTTATTGGTCACAAATGTGTGCTTACACTTACTCCGGAAACGAATAGAGGTGCCCTCGAGAGGAGTAAGACCCTGTGGGAGAAGGTGGGCTGTAAAGTGATTTTGATGGATGCAGCAACGCACGACAAGATATTCGCTGCAGTTAGCCATTTGCCCCACATTGTTGCATTTTCTCTGATAAACGCTATAATGAGGATGGAGGACTCCATAGAGGATATAGTATCGTATTCAGGCGGAGGTCTGAAAGATTTTACGCGGGTCGCAGCCAGTCACCCGATAATGTGGAGAGATATCTCTCTCATGAACAGAAAGAATATCTTGAATGATATACGCCACTTTGAATCATCCTTGAACGAGATAAAAAGCGCCATAGCCAACGGGGATTCTGAAAAACTGGTCTCTGAATTTGAAAAATCGAGAAGGGTAAGAAGATCTATGAGCTAGTTGATGCTGGCAAATCTTCACTTCCGCGAACTAGTGATGGCTTTTTGACCCATCTAGGACCTGTTCAAGGCATCTTTAGGAGCTCGCCAAAAGCGTGCAAGCGTTGGAAAATGATTATCTTACTCTTCGTCCAGATGGGTATTTCAAGAACCGAAGTGATGCTTACTCCAAGAAAAGTTTGTCAGAAATGAACAAATAAGAATCATTACCAAGTAGGTAGCGTTGGAAAAGATAACAGTCGAAGGAAGAGGAAGTCTGAAAGGAAAACTTACCGTACCTGGTGATAAGTCTATCTCCCACCGGGCTTTGATTATTGGCTCTTTGGGAAAAGGCCAAACCCGCATTAAAGGACTATCTAGAGGTGCTGACAATCTGAGAACCCTCAATGCTCTTCAAATCATGGGTGTTCCAATTGAGAAGCAACGGAGGGGTGACCTGATAATATATGGCCCGGGGCTGTATGGTCTCACCGAACCTGAAGATGTGATCGATGCTGGCAACTCCGGGACTACCATGCGACTTCTAACCGGTCTTTTGAGTGGGCAGAGTTTTATGTCCGTAATTACGGGTGATAGGTACCTACGTAAGAGGCCAATGAAGAGGGTTGTGGACCCTCTCAGTTCAATGGGAGCTAAAATTTGGGGAAGGGAGAATGGAAATTTTGCTCCTCTCGTCGTTAATGGAACAAGGCTTCGTCCTATTGACTATGCCTCTCCTGTTGCGAGTGCCCAGGTTAAGTCGGCCATTCTTTTAGCGGGGCTTTATGCTGATGGGATTACAACGGTCAGTGAACCCTTCCAATCAAGGGACCATACTGAGCGCATGCTTAGCTTCTTTGGCGCCAACTTAGAAAGGAAGAATAACTCCGTTAGTGTGTCCGGCGGACCAACCCTTGGCGGAAGAGAGGTCATCGTTCCAGGAGATATATCTTCGGCGGCGTTCATTATAGTGGCAGCGCTAATTATTCCGAATTCGGAAGTATTTTTGAGGCGAGTTGGAATGAATCCAGGCCGGACTGGGGTATTGAGCATATTGAAAGAGATGGGTGGAGATATTCAAATACTGAATGAAGGCGAAACATCGGGAGAACCTGTAGCAGATTTATTGGTTAAAGCCAGTCAACTTCGAGGGGTCACAATAAGGGGAGACTTAATACCAAAAACAATAGACGAGCTTCCCATTTTATCCATTGCGGCATCGGTAGCAGAAGGGGAAACAGTTATTCGAGATGCCCGCGAATTAAGGGTTAAGGAAACCGATAGAATCAACGCTATGGCCTGTGAATTGAAGAAGTTCGGAGTAAAGGTTGAGGACTTCGATGATGGCATGAGAATATCTGGTAGAAGTACCTTAAAGGGATGCGAATGCCGAAGTTTCGGAGATCATCGTGTTGCTATGTCACTGATAATTGCGGGGCTCAGGGCATCAGGGAAGACCGTTGTGCAAGATACTTCTTGTATTAGAACATCCTTCCCTGGTTTTATGGATAAACTGTCCTCCCTCATGCACTAGTACCGTTGCGACTAATTAGTTTGTCCTGAAAAATTGCCTTTTCCGCTCCGAAGCACAGGTTTTTTGATCCGCCTCTGGCGGTAACCCAAAAATCCTGTTCACCTGTCTGCGTGCCTGCCTGTGCCAGCACGGCAGACAGGCAACGCACAGGCAGATGTTCGCTCCAAGGGAACTTTTTCATTTTTCAGGATGGATTAATTACTGCGGGGTAGTTTGGGTCATTTTTGACGATAAAGAGCTAAACAATGCAAGAATTAGATGCCTTTAAGAGCTATAGTTAGAACGACCAGTCCTAAACTTTTCAATACAGGCCTTACAGTGAAAAAGAAACTCATCATTGCGATTGACGGGCCATCGGGCGCAGGGAAAAGTACAGTAGGTAAAATACTTGCAAAAAGGACGAATTATACCTATATCGATACTGGGGCCATGTATCGGGCAGTTGCCCTCCGTACATTGGAAAAAAATATTGACATTAACGATGAAGATAGACTCGCACAAATCTGTTCAGGGGTAGATATCTCCTTTCGTATGGAAAATGGTTCGTTGAGAGTTCTCTTGAACAGTAAGGATGTTACCGAGGCAATAAGAGCATCAAACCTGAGTCTCCTGGCCTCAAGTGTTTCTGCCAAAAGGGTTGTACGAGACGCACTTCTTGGGTTACAGAGAAAACTGGGGGAAAATGGTGGGGTTATCATGGAAGGAAGAGATGTTGGAACAGTCGTTTTTCCCGATGCTGATATTAAATTCTATCTTGATGCTTCACCGGCGGAAAGAGGGAAGAGAAGGTACACGGAATTAAGAACAAAAGGAGAAAAAGTTAGCCTAACCAGGGTTACGAGGGAGATAATTCAGAGAGATCTTAACGACAGCTCAAGGGAATATGCTCCATTAAAACCGGCCGGTGACGCTATCAATATCGATTCGAGCAATAAGACGATTGAACAAGTCGTAGAAGAGTTGTTAGAGATTATTAGAGGGGTTACGAGATGCTACAAAAAATGATGCAGGAGGATAATCTTTGAATGGAAAATGGAGCTGATAGAGTTCAGGATAAAAAGTCTATTCCTGAGGAGAATGAGGTTGGCGGACATACCACCTCGAAAAATAAAGGTGGCAATACCGACGCTGACCTTGAACAACTTTACGAAAATAGTCTGAATAAGTTGCAAGAAGGAGAAGTGGTCAAGGGGACGGTCATTCAGGTTACTCAAGACCATATCATGGTGGATGTGGGCTATAAGTCTGAAGGGGCGGTACGAATTGGAGAATTCTTGGATGAAAAGGGAGAAGTAACTGTCAATATCGGAGATGAAGTTGACGTTTTACTTGAGAGAAGAGAGGACAGGAATGGAGCTGTAGTTTTATCCAAAAATAAAGCAGATAAGTTGAAAATATGGAACGAAATCAGTAGAACCTACGGTGAGGATGATACGATAGAGGGGGTAGTTATCTCAAGGATAAAAGGCGGATTTGCCGTAGATATTGGTGTCAAAGCATTTTTGCCTGGTTCTCAAGTGGATCTACGACCTGTTCGAAATTTTGAGGAAATAGTCGGCAAAACCTTTAAATTCAACATATTAAAATTCAACAAGAAACAAGGGAACATTGTTCTGTCAAGAAGAGCCGTCCTGGAGAAAGAAAGGTCGATATTGAAAGAACAGACCCTTGAAACCTTGGAAGAGGGACAAATCGTTGAAGGATTCGTAAAAAATATTACCAATTATGGTGTCTTTATAGACTTAGGAGGGGTCGATGGTCTCTTGCATATTACAGATCTGTCGTGGGGAAAGGTCAATCATCCCCTCGATATATGTTCGATAGGGAATAGAATAAAAGTCAAAGTCATAAAGTTTGATAAGGAACACGGAAGGGTTTCCTTGGGTTTGAAGCAGGTCACCCCCGGACCCCTGGCTACGTGCCGATGAAAATTATCCAGTGGGTTCAAGAGCCAAGGGCAAAGTAGTCAGCCTTACAGATTATGGGGCCTTTGTCAGATTGGAGGAAGGAATCGAGGGTCTAGTCCATATCTCTGAGATGTCATGGACTAGAAAGATCAGACATCCGTCGAAGGTTGTAGCTGCAGGGGATACTATAGAAGCTGTAGTTCTGGACATCGATACGTCCAGGAAAAGAATCTCCTTGGGCATGAAACAAATAGAACCAAACCCCTGGGCCATAGTTAAAGAGAAATATCCTGTGGGGACAAAGATCAAAGGTATCGTCAAAAACGTGACGGATTTTGGTCTCTTTGTGGGGATAGAGGAAGGTATCGACGGATTGGTTCACATATCTGACATTTCTTGGAGACAGAGGATCAAGAATCCTTCGGAATTCTACCGAAAAGGGCAAAGCGTGGAGACCATTGTTTTGAATGTGGACCAAGAAAACGAAAGGTTTTCCCTCGGCATCAAACAGCTGGAGCCCGATCCCTGGGAGACAGTATCCAAGAAGTATGGAGTCGGTCAGGTTGTGACCGGGAAAGTCACCAACGTTACGGATTTTGGTATATTTGTTGAGTTAGAAGAAGGAATAGAGGGATTGGTTCACGTCTCTGAAATCAGTAAAACAAAGGTACAAGACCCCATCGAATCAGCTAAAGTCGGAGAAGAGATCTCCGCTCTGATCATCAACATCCTTGAGAAAGAAAGGAAGATCGGGTTGAGCATTAAGGAGTTGGATCGAGCATCGGAAAAAGCTGATATCCAGAGATTTTTAGACAACCAGGGAAGTGCGACCTCCAATTTGGGCGAGCTTCTTAAGGAAGAACTTGACCAAAAAACAGAACGTGAGGCTTAAATGAAGAGGCATCCTGTTTTAGTAGGTACTATAGTAATTGGAATAGTTCTCATTGTTTTCTTCTTGTCTGTTTATGCCGTCACGTACTTTAAAGGGAGGGATATGACCTTTGTCATAGGTGAAAAGATTGGGGTCGTGACTATTCAAGGAGTCATCAGGGATTCAAAGGTGACCATAGATGAACTTCTGAAATTTAAAAAGGATAAAAGTGTCAAAGCAATTGTGCTAAGGATTGACTCGCCGGGAGGTGCTATTGGTCCGACTCAAGAAATCTATGAAGAGGTAAAAAAGATCAGAGATAAGAAAAATGTATTGGTATCGCTGGGATCGGTAGCAGCATCGGGTGGTTATTATATAGCTTGCGCTGGAAACAGAATAATAGCGAATCCTGGGACTATTACCGGGAGTATTGGAGTAATAATAGAGTTTGCAAATGTCGAAGAACTCATGAAAAAAATTGGCTTCCAGAGTGTTACGATCAAGAGTGGTGAGTATAAAGACGTTATGTCTCCTTTCAGGAGCATGACAGATGAAGAACGAACCATACTCCAGGAAGTTATCAACAGTGTTCACAATCAATTTATCGAAGCAGTTGCGAAGGGTAGAAATTTAAAAAGAGAGGACGTAGTTAAGATAGCAGACGGGAGAATATTTTCGGGAGAACAGGCTAAGGCATTAGGCTTAGTTGATGCGCTTGGCAACCTACAAGATACGATCTCAATGGCGGCCGATATCGCCGGTGTAAAGGGTGAGCCAAATGTAATCTATCCCCCCAGAAAGAGGATCTCGTTACTAGACTTTCTGCTCCAAGGCATTGCCACACGTTTTATTAATTATTTGGAAGATAAAAGTTACGAGTTTAGTTATCTATTCATGCCCAATAGATGATAATTGGTCGGCAAACCCCGATAGCTTTGGCTTTCAGCAATCACATGACCTGTTCAACTAAGACATACACCAAGGGGGAGGAATTGATTAGAGAGCTTTTCACTGAGGCCAACACGTGAATTTAGACGCCACGTCACATTTAGGTTAGGGATTGAGGATCGGGCTCAAAGGCATGAACATAATTTCACGAAAGGAAACCGGTATGACAAAGAGTAAGCTGATACAGAAAGTATCTGAAAGAGTCCCCAATATTACCAAGAAAGATACCAAAATAATAGTTGATCTTATCTTTAACAGCATGACAGATGCTTTAAAAAAAGGTGAAAGGATTGAGGTTCGTGGGTTTGGAAGCTTCAAAGTGAAGAATAGAGAGGGGAGAATTGGGAGAAACCCCAAGACCGGGGTTTCTGTGAGTATCCCGCAAAAGAAGACGATACTGTTTAAACCTGGTAACGAACTCAAAAAAAGGGTAGATTATTAGACAAGTTTAGGCAATCGGATTCGTATACCATTGCAACCAAAGTTTTTGTCTTAGCAATCTTATTAGTTCGTCCTGAAAAATTCCCTTTTCCACTCCGAAGCACAGGTTTTTTGACCCATCTATGACTGGCTTCAGGCATTTTCAGAAACTCGCGCGTCGGGCTCAAACATCCGAAAATGCTTATCTTTCGCTTCGTCAAGATGGGTACCCCAAAAATCCTGTTCATGTCCGCTCCAAAGGAAATTTTTCATTTTTCAGGATGGACTTATTAAATAAAGGATTTGAAGGCTAGCCAAGTTCTAGTCTAAATGAGGTCTTTTCGGAAGGGTTTTTCCCACAAGATGTTCCTTGCGTCTTTTCCTTTCTACACCCTGTTGATGGGTAAATAATCATCTATTGAAACGATCGTAACCAAAGAACGGCATACCGAGATTGTAGTGCGGTTTCTAACCATATTTTTGTGAGTGAGGGGTAGCATGGTTTTGAAGTTTATATTCGGTTTAGTTGGTGGATTGGGTCTCTTTATCTTCGGAATGAAGGTCATGTCTGAGGGATTGCAGAAGACTGCTGGAGACAGGATGAGAAGGGTACTGGAAGCACTAACCAATAATCGATTTATTGGTATCATGGTTGGTCTAATAGTTACCTCCATTGTCCAGAGCAGTAGCGCTGTAACCGTTATGACTATCGGTTTTGTGAACGCTGGGCTAATGAGTTTACTACAGGCGATCGGGGTCGTCCTGGGTGCCAACATCGGGACTACGGTGACAGCCCAGATAATAGCGTTTAAAGTCACCAACTATGCCTTACCAGCCATCGGCTTGGGTGTGGTATTCAAGCTATTCGCAAGAAAAAAGAAATGGCAGTATGTGGGTGATGTTACACTGGGATTTGGTATTCTCTTCTTTGGCCTTTCCATCATGCAGGATAGTTTTAGGCCTTTAAGAGAAAGCGAGGCTTTTATAAATGCATTTGCCATCTTTGGCAACAATCCTTTTCTTGGTATTCTGTTAGGAACGGTATTAACGATTATCGTGCAGAGCAGCAGTGCCACTATCGGAATCACAATGGCCCTTGCAAGCAGTGGGCTCCTGAGCTTTTACGGGAGTGTTGCGCTCATTTTAGGGGAGAATATTGGAACAACCTCTACGGCTTTGATGTCCAGCATAGGAACCAACATAACTGCGAGAAGGACAGCAATTTCGCACCTTTTGTTCAATGCCATAGGGGTAATGTATATATTCTTTCTGCTCCCGGTCTTCACCCATTTCATCAATTTCATTACACCGGGGGAAGCCGATTTTGTGATCCAAACCGCCCAGGAAGCCCAAAGGTTTGGCCTCAGTATCGGAGATAAGCCGTACATTGCCAGACATATTGCCAACGCTCATACTCTATTCAATGTTGTAAACTGTTTGATCTTCTTGCCCTTCATAGGAGTTTTGGCGAAGGTTTCTACCACCTTGATTCCCGGGAAGGCTGAGGAAATAGAACCTCACTTAATCTATCTCGACAACAGGGTCCTGGACACACCGCCAATCGCGATAGGACAGGTGAGAGCCGAAACACATAGAATGGCTGAAATCGCTTATACTATGTTCGAGGACACCATGAGTATCCTCTTTGAAAATGATATAAAGAAAGCGGAGTCAGTCCTTAAGAGCGAAGACACGGTGGATATCCTTCAAAAGGAGATTATACAGTTTTGTTCTAGCCTATCTCAACGAGCAATAACGCCAGAAATATCCCAGGAGCTTACCTCCATAATTCATATGGCAAACGACCTTGAAAGGATCGGTGACCATTCAGAAAATCTGGTTAGCTTTTTCAAAAAAAAGTTTGAAGGCAACCTTTATTTTACTCCTGCAGCCATGGATGACGTAAAGGCAATATCTGAGGAAGTGAAGAAGTTTCTGAGATTTGTCATCGATGGAATGAAAAAAAGGGATAAACGCATTCTATTGAAGGCACTTGACTTTGAATCAAGAATCAATGAAATGGAAGATACTATGAGGAACACACACATTGTCCGTTTGAATGCCGGAGAGTGCAAAGTTGAACCTGGGTTGATCTTTGCCGATATGCTGATCAATTTTGAAAAGATTGGTGATCACAGCTATAATATCGCAGAGGCAGTAGTGGGGATAAAGTAATGATAAGGGTTGCCTCCGTTGATGTTGGTACCAATACTATACGTCTTTTGATTGCTGAAAAAGGTGCCGGATTAAAAGACCTCAGAAAAATAGTGATAAAGAGGGACATAACCCGACTTGGAGAGGACTTTATTAAAAACAGGGAGATTTCCCCGAAGGCAATTCGAAGGAGCGTCAGTGTCTTGGAGAACTACAGGGATTTACTCGACGAATACAATGTAACCAGAACGGTTGCTGTCGCCACCAGCGCGGTCAGAGACGCCGTCAACAGAAGTGAATTTCTAAAAGAGGTTTATCAAAACACCGGTTTAGAAATCCAGGTTATCTCAGAGCAGGAAGAAGCCAGAATTACATCGATAGGTGTCCTGTCAGCTATTGATGATGTGGTTGACGGGACCGTGGTTGTAGACATTGGAGGGGGAAGTACCGAATTTATCATCATAGAAGGCAACGCTCCTGCAGCGGTTCACAGTTTAGATCTTGGAGTGGTCTACTTAACCGAAAGATTTGTGCACTCCGACCCTCCGAACCCCTTAGAACTGAAGAATCTGGGAGAGTTTGTTGACGAAAGACTATCTTCCATGTTGAAATTTTCTCTTGAACCCCGCATAGCTCCGCCTTTTTCTCTGGTTGGAACCGCTGGGACAATTACCACACTCGCTGCAATAGATCAGGAAATGGAGACCTATAACCCGGATAGAATAAACAAACATGTTTTGACCAGAGAATCGGTCAAGGATATTTACGAAAGGCTCAACAGCGTCACTCTGGTCGAGCGGCGTTCCATCCCCGGTTTGGAGCGGGGGAGAGAAGATATAATTTTAGCTGGTACAGTCATTGTCCTAAAAATAATGGAAATCTTCTCTTCCGACCAGATGATGGTTAGTGATTACGGACTGTTAGAGGGGATAATTATAGACGGTTGCGCTAAAGCCGGGATGCCTGCTTAGACCATTTGACAATCTAGGACTTAAGGAGAAACTCCTCAATAGCCCTAAAGTACTTCTCCATCCCCATTATCATTATAGTGTTGTGATCGGCGTTGGAGATTACCAACATACCTTTCTTGTCTGTAGAGACATTTTCAAAAATAGCCTCACCAGCCTTTAGGGGAACGATGTGATCGTACTCCGCATGAATGACCAAGAGAGGGATAGAGATCGAATGGATCTTTGACAGATGTGAAGCCTCTGCGCCTTCAGGTAAATTGAGCGATTTGAGAGGAAAGCCAAGATATTCCAACAACTTGAATATATCTGCAAAACCACTTTCGATAATTAAACCGTCAACCTGATTTTGATAATGATAAGCCAGCTCAATGGTAGAAGCACTTCCAAGAGACCTCCCCATTAGAAAAAGCTTGCCCGTATAATTGTTCTCCTTTAGTATCTCGATAAAGGCCTTAAATATTTTATGGGCATCTCCAATCATACGAGTAAGGGTAGGCGTCCCACCACTAAACCCATAGCCTCTATAATCAGCTACAAACAGATTAGCTCCTATCCTGTTGTACATTGGGGCTACCTCATCATAGTCACTGACAATCTCTCCATTACCATGAAAGAAGAGGACATTTGGGGAGTCTTTTTCGCAGATGTAGAAACGACACCCTATCGAGACCCCCTCTTCCACGGATATGTAGTAGTTTTTAGCATTTGCAGTTAACGGTTCGACACTGAAATCTCTCCTCGGGAAAAAGATAAACTGGAGGATTTCGAGCCGGTCAAGAATAGAAAGATCAAACTTTTCTTCTGTCATCCAGAACCCCCGCATCTTTGGGTATAGTCCCTTCTTCAACCAACACCACGTTGGATTTGAGACGTATAACCTCTTTTAACTCATCAGCCAACGATCGTTCCATTTTTCCCTTATCGACAGGTCTATTAAATTCTACCTTTATCGTCAATTCATCCATGAGTTCTGGCCTATCTACAATAATCTGGAATCTATCCAACTCTGGATGCCTCTTTATTACGCCCTCCACCTCGGATGGATTAACGAACATCCCCTTCACCTTGGCTATATCACTGACCCTCCCTAAGATTCGCTTTAACCTCGGGGTTGATCTTCCACAAGGACAAGGATCTAAATTTAGGCCCTCGGTTATATCGCCCGTGCGATATCTGATTATCGGCATAGCCTTTCTAGCTATATCTGAGGCAACAATTTCGCCACCCTCACCCGTAGGAACATGCTTAGCTGTTTCGGGGTCTATAACTTCTACAAGGATCTCCTCGTATAGGTGCATACCACCCCCATCAGGACATTCTGCCGCTATCAATCCGATGTCAGCTGTTCCGTAAACCTCCCTGACCTCGGCACCAAAGGTCTTTTCCAGCTTAGCCTTTGTATCTTCTGTCCTTACATCCCCGGCCACAACAATGAGTCTCAATGACAATTCGCTACTGGGGTCGATCCCCATCTCCCTTGCTGCTTCACCCAGTTTTAGAACAAACATGGTAAACCCCATCAAGACTGTGGCTTTAGTTAATTTCATCATCTCTATATGCATATTGGACATCCCAGGCCCACCTGGCAGCACCCCACAGCCGATCCTTCTGAACGCTTCATCAAACGCCGTTCCCGCAATAACCCAGTGAAAGTTGGCAGTTATATCTACAATGTCTCTCTCACGAGCTCCACATGTATAAAAACCCTTAGCCAGCATTGAGGTCAGTACATCGTACTCCTCTTTTGTAAAAGGTAAGGCCAGAGGTCCGGGAGCTATGTATATTCTGCAGAGATCTTCAGGTTTTACACCCAGCAGATCGCCAAAAGGAGGATTAGTTTTTTGATTCTCTATTATTTGAATCTTTGACAGAAAAGGAACGTTCTCATAGTAGTCCTCAACAGTCTTTATCTTACTTATTTTTATTCCTGCCTTGTCAAAGCTTTTACGATAATATGGCACATTGCGATAAGCGTAGTGTAATTGGGGTAATACTTTACTCCATTGATATTCAAGAAGCTTATCCCTTGACATTGTCTCTGTCTCTGGATGCCAGTATGTTCCCTCCTTTATCATCTTATATTCCCCCCTTGCAATCACATTCCTTGGTTTAACATTCTTCCCATTTCGTCTTTATGTTGCATATCGAAGCCATATTTCTCTATCTCTTTTGGGCAAATATTCTCCCCCATCGCTAACCATGATATCCTTCTTGGAGAATTTTCGAGCGTTTCTAGCCAGGAAGCCCCCCCCAGAACGACTTGGGTAACCAGCGCCGCCTCAATATCCGAATTAAACGCCGATGTTTCTCGGCGTCTGGTTCACCCA
>JBDRGH010000027.1:0-2249 GCA_043818015.1 Pseudomonadota bacterium | reverse complement strand
CTTTGACCGCGTCGAAGTCCACATCTCCACAGAGAATTGCCTTCCCCGATTCCGATTTTCCAATGCGGTTAACGCCCACGTCGATGACGACAGCTCCCTCTTTTACCATGTCTGCCGTTATTGCTTTAGGTTTTCCCGCCGCGACTATGAGGATATCGGCCCGTCTGGTATGAGAGGCCATATCCTTCGTTCCCGTGTGACATATGGTCACCGTTGCATTCGCCCCTTTTTGCTTTTGCAAAAGAATATTGGCCACGGGTTTGCCGACAATGTTACTCCTTCCTACAACCACGACCTCAGCCCCATCGATCGTGGTACCACTTTTTATCAGCAATTGCTGGATTCCTGCGGGTGTACAGGGGAGGTAATCTGCCTCACCTATCATCAATTTACCCAGGTTAACGGGGTGAAAAGCATCCACATCCTTTCTCGGATCGATAGCGTAGAGCACTTTTGTTTCATTGATGTGCTTCGGAAGGGGCAACTGTACTAGTATGCCATGGATCTTTGCATCCTTATTATACTGATCGATTAACTCTAGTAACTTTTCCTCTGTGATAGTATCGGGTTGGTTGTCCTGTAACGAGTAAAACCCTAAATCCTTCGCAGTCTTCTGTTTACCGGTCACATAGCTTATTGATGCGGGATTCTCTCCAACTAAAATGGTAACCAAACCAGGCACCACGTTGTGCTTTTCCTTTAACTCAGTTACTTCCTTCTTCAACTCTTCTCTGATTTCTTTGGCTATCTCCGTTCCACTAATGATCTTTGCCGTCATTTCCCCCCTCCCCCCGTTGATTGACTTACTCAACGCCCCTAGAGCAGTAAGCATAAAGTAAATCGCTTAGTTTTTCACATAGAACCACTAAATACAATATATACTAATTAATTATTTCGTCCAGAATTTTATTGACCGCGCCCACTGCAACCGATTCGTCAGGTAAATCTGTCAACGGTTTCAATGAAATATCATAGTCATAGATCAACCTGTCCAAAGGGATGGCATAAAAGGAATTGAACCCCACCTTTTCCATCTCGGTACGAATGATGGGGGCCAACTCGCCCTCTATTCTATTTATAACAAAATAAGTGTCCCCGACCGAAAGTTCAAGTTCTTTGACAAGTTCCCAGATCCTCCCTGCCGTCCTGATCCCTTTTGGCGTGGGATCTGATGCAATCAACAGTACATCTATCTTCTGCACAATACGCCTGCTCAAGTGTTCCATACCGGCTTCATTGTCTATTACCACAAAAGGATAGTTTTTGGCAAGTAAGTCTAAGAACCTCCTCAGCATGTTGTTTACGGGGCAGTAACACCCGGGCCCTTCACCTCTTCCCATGGCTAGGATATCTAACCCTTCACCTTCTATCAGTATCTGGTTGAGCTGTAGCTCCAGAAAGGTCTCTTTTCCCATTCCAGGTGGTATGTTCGACAAATGGGTGGAAAAATCTTCCCGCACCGTCCCGACAGTCTTCTCCTGATGGAACCCGATTGTCTCCGCGAGATTCACGTTGGAATCAGCATCAACGGCGAGTAAGGGCACTTTCCCCCTTCTTTTTAGGTTCCGTATGATCAGACCGGTTATGGTTGTTTTTCCTATACCCCCTTTTCCTGCAACCGCTATTACGAAACTCAAGAGAAAATCCTCTTCCCGTCGGTTAATTCTTTAGGCAGAAGCAGAGCCTAAGAGCCGGACTAAAGCGAAATCAAAGGAGTCAGGAGGATTAGAAAAGCCCTTTCACCTTACCGGTAGTAACATCCACATCTATCCTTCTGAAAGCCGGGTTGGAGCTCGTTCCCGGCATAAGGCTGATAGTCCCGGCACAAGGACAGAGGAACTTCGCACCAGAGTAAATCAGCACGTCACGGATAGGCAGAGTCCATCCCTTGGGAACGCCTTTGATGGTCGGATCATGCGTAAGGCTCAGATGGGTCTTAACCATCATGGTCGCGTAATCTGCATACTGGGGATCGCCTTCGAGCATCTTGGCTTTAGCTTCGGCTTCGGGGCTCCATGAAACACCATCGGCACCATAAACCTCTTTAGCTATAGTGTCAACTCGGTCTCGCAGCTTCATCTCTAATGGGTAGAGAAATTTGAATTCGTTTTCTTCTTTGCATGCATCCATTACAGTATCGGCCAGTTCTAGAGCACCTTCTCCACCCATTTCCCAATGCCTGGATTCAGTACAACGTGCGCCTGCTGCCTCGGCTGCCTTTTTTACAATTGCAACCTCGGCATCAGTGT
>JBDRGH010000026.1:0-10558 GCA_043818015.1 Pseudomonadota bacterium | reverse complement strand
GGTTATACTTATAACGTAACTGGAATGTTATCTCCCAATCGATTCCAAGAAGAGTAAAGGAAATATTAAAGGCCAGATTACATCTTATTAAATACCAACTAAGGAAATGGCGAATATGAAACTTCCCGTCATTGGAATTACTATGGGAGACCCTGCAGGGGTAGGCCCCGAAATAATCGTAAAGGCCCTCTCTGATTCAAGAATTTTTCAAATCTGCCGACCCGTTGTTCTCGGCGACCGAGGAATAATTGCAAGGACCGCTCAAATTCTCGGATCGCAGGTTCAGGTAAACACCACTGAGAGCATAACCGGCGAGAACTATCATGTTGGTGATATAAGAGTGCTCAACCTCTCCGCTCTCGACCCCGACGGGGTAATATCTGGGAAATCGGATGAAAGATTCGGTAAAGCCATTGTCGAGTATATAAAAACGGGAACAAGACTGGCCTTAGACGAAGAAATTGATGCTCTGACTACTGCCCCGATAAGCAAAGAGCTCATAAACAGAGCGGGTTATGCCTACGCAGGGCATACCGAGCTCCTTGCTCAGTTAACCAATACGAAAGATTACGCCATGATGCTGACGGGAAAGCGGCTGAGAGTTGTCCTCGTTACAACCCATTGCAGGCTAAGGGATGTTCCAAGCCTTTTGGACACGCAAAGGATAGTCACTGTAATCGAGGTAACGAACAGTTCCCTTAAGCAGTATTTCGGTATCTCTGAGCCCAGGATAGCCGTGGCCTCTTTGAATCCCCATGCGGGGGAGGGCGGAATATTTGGAGACGAGGAGAAAGCGATAATCGTGCCGGCAATTCAAAGAGCCAAAGACACAGGAATCGGTATCGTAGGTCCGCTTCCCCCAGATACCATTTTCTACTACGCGGTTCGTGGACACTACGATGTGGTCGTGTGTATGTACCACGATCAGGGGCTCATTCCACTCAAGCTATTGAATTTTCAACGTGCTGTGAACGTAACCCTTGGACTGCCCATTATCAGAACGTCCGTAGATCACGGAACTGCTTACGATATAGCAGGTTCCGGAAAGGCCAACGAAGCAAGTCTGAAGAACGCCATTAGACTCGCCACATCTATGGCAAACAAGAGAAATATATCCAGGAACCCTGCGTTCTACTAGAAACAATCTCTTGACCGACCGCGAGATGCTCTGGAAGGTTTGGACGGCAATCTTCCATAAATGAATAACTGACCAGAGACTCCGTCTTACGAAGAGGTTTTTATGTTTCCAAGAATGGACCTGCATATTCACACAACATTCTCAGACGGAACATGTACCATGCGAGAGATTGTCAAGATAGCCGAAGAAAGAGGGATGGAACATATAGCATTTACCGACCATGCTTTCAACGAAGATAGCTTCGGTTTGGATGAGAGCACAATAGATGAATACATTCATGAAGCGAATTCGATAAAAAAGGAATCTTCTGTCAAGATCCTGGTAGGACTTGAAGCAGAAATTCCCACAATAGACAGGGTTATGAAATACAGAGACAGTTTAGACTTGCTCTTGATCTCCAACCATGGTCCCGTTAGGGGTACATTTCACAGCGCTATCATTAATGTCGTAAAGAGCCATAGAATAGATATCATCGCCCACCCATGGTATATCAACGAGGTTGATTGGGATAAAATAATAGAGGCGGTCTTAGAACATGACGTGGCAATAGAATTGAACAGCTTCAGAAAAGTCCCAGAAGTGTCCATCATAGGACATATTGGTGCGAGCGGCGTACGATTCAGCATCGGGAGCGACGCACATTTCAGAAGTGAAGTAGGAAGGGTTGACTGGGCATACAAGACATTAGAAGAGCTGGGGCTGGGGGCTGAATCCCTAATAAGGCTACCATAGAGCCTTCATAAGGCAGATTTCTTCCGGCCTTGCCGGTCCCCGCTTTGATCCTCCGAAACATCCACCAGCCTTTAAAACCCATCCCTTTTTCCTCGAGAACTCTCACAGAATCAAACCGATAATACCCATGATTATCTGTTCGAAGAAATAGATCAGCGGATTTAATACGCCAAAAAAGAGCAAACCTATGATAATAAAAAATCCATATGGTTCTAATCGCGTCAGTTGGTATTGCATCCTATTGGAAACAAAACCCATCAAGATCTTGGAACCATCTAAAGGAGGAATCGGTATCAAATTAAAAGATGCCAGAATTATATTTATCTTGGCCAGGACGGATAATATGGCCGGCATCATGCCCCACGGAGAGAAGATGTTCAGTCTTATGATCAAAAGTGCCAAAAATGCCAAAATCATATTAGCAATAACACCGGCGGCGGATACTAGAATCATGCCCTTACGATAATCCCGTAGATTTGAAAAGTTAACCGGAACGGGTTTGGCCCATCCGAAGCCGAAGAAGAGGAGCATCAATGAACCAATTGGGTCGAGGTGCTTTATCGGGTTAAAGGTTATTCTTCCCAGCCACCTGGCGGTTGAATCGCCCATCTTCTCTGCTACCCAACCATGGGCAACTTCGTGGATTATGACAGAATATAGGAGAGGAACCATCAATAGAAAAAAGGCCCCAGGATTCTTGAAAAGCAAGACAATAGGTCCCACCCAAAATCTCCTTATTCGATCACCCGGAAAGAGTCTTTGAGTTTTATGCAACTCAACCGTAAATTAGACCAGGAATGATGGTACCAAAGAAAGACAATAACAGTCAAGAACAAAAATCGGCCTACTTCTTCTATTGCCATACATCCCATGGTTTGATAATCTTCCAAGGATTTAGTGTAATAATATGGTAAATACTTTTCGGACGGGCCTATAGGCATCGAACAAACATAGGATATCCGGGGAGGCTACCATACACTATAATTATCACAGACGAGGAATTGAAGACTTTTCGATATCAACCGGTTTCTCCAGATAATCAAATACCCCCAGCGTCCGGGCTCTTTCCTCATCCTTTTTTGTCCCATGCCCGGTCAGAATGATAACCTCGATGTTAGGATAGGCCTGCTTAACCCTCTTGAGAACCTCCATACCATTTCTTTGATCTCTTTGCGACCATGTCCTATTTCACCCAGGTCTCCTCTCCTTTCTTGCGCTTCCTCAACCTGCCCTTGCATATAAATCCCTGCGAGACACCAGACATCCTGTTACACTTCCTCAACGGTGATGGCTTCCTTCGGACATGTTTCCACGCAGCTTTCACAGCCGAGGCATTCATCCTCGTTGACTGGATCTGCCTTACCGTCTTCGCCTATCTCAAATACATCAACCGGACAAACATCGACACATTCACCATCTCCGTCGCACTTCTCTTTATCAACTTTTACAACCCAGCCCATTTCTTCTTTCACCCCCTTTAGTAAGTTCTGTGAGTAATCATCTTAACCTGTCTTCTTCTTTCCCTGTTCTAGACCCTTTCCTTTAAGGGCTTAAAGCTCACTCCACTCTCTGGCCCAGGTAGCTTTGCCACTGGCTCGGTTAGAGAAAAAGTTCCTTCTTTAATCCAGTCCTTCAGAATATCGGCGATCTTTCTGGCTCGGATATAGCTGGAAAGCCCACTGGTAGGGACTTTTTTACCTTCTACTGAGATCTTGCCGCTCTTCAGTTGAGCATAATTTACCTCTCCGAGGCTACCGGCCTTACCCTGGGGATAACCCTCGCTATAGTCCACTATCTGAGTGATGATTTCCTCATCCCTGACCGTGGTATACTGAAGGATTTCTTCATTGAGAATGGGGATGGGGATCCCAATTCCTACAGCGAGTGTCGTCCCGTAACCAGTGAAGCTAACCCCTTTCAGCCAGTGAGGGCTCATCCCTTTCAGGTCCCCGATGACGGCCAACGTCCCCGCCGGAAATCTCGGAATGTCTTTGTCTGTCCTTGGTGCGCTAGGATTATGCTGAGTTCCCTGCCATGCGACATAACCTGTTCCTCCACCGAGGAAGATCCTGGTACCAATCCCTACAGACTTATACAATGGATCGTTAAGAAGGGGTGAAAGCTGACCAGCACTGCAATAGTTCGCATTCCCCAGGTTTGGCCGAATTATTCCCATATATGTGTAGATTACCCTATCCGAGAGATTTACAGCCACGTTGTAGTTTTGATAGGCATTTCTGGGGTTAAACAGAACTGCCTCGTTTACATCTTTTAGGTTTATTAATGTCTCAAGATTCTTCCTGGGATAGCAGTCGGTTCCATAAGCGGTCGCAGTAAGTGTCACATCCTTACCTGAAACAAGTTCCTCTATGACATGTCCACCACCGTACCTGAATTCCCCAGGGAAGACCTTATTTCTGGGGTCATCCTCAGGAAGGGCGGTTGCTCCCAGATAAACATCCACGGCCGCAAAACCGGTGTAGACTGGAACTCCATTGAGATACGCTTTTCCTCCTCCCAATTTTATTTTGGGTTTGGCATGCCCTATGTTAAGATACGCCCCGGAAGAGCACATAGGTCCGAAAGTCCCTGTGGTTACTACATCCACCTCGTCGGCGGCTTTTTTTAACCCTTTTCCCCTCGCAATATCGATGATCTCTTCGGCGGTGACTACCACCGCCTTTCCTCTCTTTATCTTCTCGTTGATTTCCGCAATTGTCTTGGACATATTTTACCTCCTGAAATGAAAGTGTCGTCCAGCTTATGGACCAGCATTCTTATTCGTTTATCTTCTAAAGCGTTCTTTATCCTTCTTCGGCAAAATCCTCTCAAACTGCCCTGCTGGAGGGCTTACCATGATCCATAACATAGTCATCACTCCCTTCGCAGCCTGTAGCTAAATTCCCCCTCCATTATTGAAACCTTCTTCTAGTTCCCGCCTTTTATCCCTTATCTCAGCTATATCAACTGGCTCTACGCCTTCACGGCCTTCCAATCTTTTCAGTCTTTCATCAAGGCGATCCTGCTCTTGCAATATAAACTTAATAGCCTCAGCCACCGGATCAGGTAAGCTCCCATGTTCCAAATCCACTACTGCCTGGGGATGGTCTTTCACTACCCTTCCGGGGATACCTACTACAGTAACTCCTGGAGGAACTGACTTTATGACCACTGAGCCCGAACCGATCCGCGCCCCATCCCCCACAGAGATGGCACCAAGAACGGTAGTCCCTGTTCCAATTACTACCCGATTACCAATGGTAGGGTGCCTTTTCCCCTTTTTCAACGTTGTCCCGCCCAAGACGACCCCCTGGTATAAGAGGACATCGTCTCCAATCTCCGCAGTCTCCCCAATGACTATTCCCATTCCATGGTCTATGAAGAGTCTTCGGCCGATCTTAACCCCCGGATGGATTTCGATTCCCGTCAGAAAGCGGTTGACATGGGAAAGCAATCGGCCAAAGAAGAGGAACCCGTGCTTCCAAAGGAAATGTGCTATTCGGTGGAGCCACACGGCATGCAGCCCGGGGTAACAGAAGATAACTTCCCAAAGACCCCTCGCCGCCGGATCTTTAGTAAAGACTGTTTGGATGTCTTCTTTCATAGCCTTAAACCATGTAACCATCTTCACTGCTCCTGAAATAACTGGGTACTCAAGTAACGCTCGCCAGTGTCAGGCAAAACTACTACGATAAGCTTGCCTTTGTTTTCTGGTCTTCTGGCCACCTCTAAGGCTGCCCAGGCAGCCGCGCCTGAAGATATACCCACCAGGACTCCCTCTTCCCTAGCCAAACTCCCTGCCATCCTCCTGGCATCTTCACTCGCAACCTTGATGACCTCGTCGATGAGATCCATCCTAAGGACCTCGGGTACAAATCCGGCACCGATGCCCTGAATCTTATGAAAACCCGGTTTGCCTCCAGAAAGGACTGGAGAATCTGCCGGCTCGACGGCGATCGCCTTAAACTCTGGTTTTCTCAACTTTATTACCTCGGCTATACCGGTTATCGTTCCCCCGGTTCCCACACCGGAGACCAAGATATCCACCTTTCCCTCGGTATCCCCCCATATCTCCTCGGCTGTGGTCTCCCGATGGACCTTAGGGTTGGCGGGATTTTTGAACTGCTGCGGCATGTAATAATTCGGGTTTTCTGCAACCAATTCCTCCGCCTTTCTTACTGCCCCGAGCATCCCTTCCACACCCGGTGTCAAGATCAGTTTGACCCCCAAAGCGGCCAGGAGTTGCCTCCGCTCAACAGACATGGTATCAGGCATGGTGAGAGTCAACTTGTACCCCCTAGCCGCACATACAAAACCAAGGGCGATGCCGGTGTTACCACTCGTAGGCTCAATAACGACCGTATCTTCTCTGATCAATCCCCTTCGCTCCGCATCTTCGATCATGGAAACTCCGATTCTATCTTTTACACTAAATAGTGGATTATAGCATTCAAGTTTCGCCACCACCTCTGCCTCTATTCCCCGGGTCACCCGATTCAACCTAACTAACGGAGTCTTTCCCACCAGTTCGGTTATATCTCTTGCAATCTTCACCACCTGTTCTCCTTTCAATCACTGCGTTCGAGGGAACAAACTATATCCGTATTCGGTGGGAGACCTTACTGAGCATGATAATCAGAGCCGAGAAAAACTACGTCTCTCCCGAAAAGTATCTCTAAAAACAAATTCACAAAGGAGTACTTTTTACAACCCTAACTGACCAAAATAGGAATCAAATCTATATGTCGTAAGCCACCGGTAGCTGCTCCACTTTCTCCTTTTGTCTCTCCGCCAGTTCCTCCAAAGTCACGGATTTCAGGATATTAGCCATGGCTTCCTTCAACTGAATCCAAATATCACGGGTTCCACAAAAGTCCACTCGATGACACAACTTCGGGTCATCCACACAGTCTACCGGCGCTATAGATCCCTCTAAAACTTGGATTACCTCGATAAGTCTTATCTGAGAGGGGTGCTTGCCTAATATATAGCCTCCGCCTCTGCCCCGGATGCTTTTTACAAGTCCCGCTGCTTTAAGGCGAGTGATTAAGTGATCAAGATACCGGAAAGAAACCTCCTGCCTTTTAGCTATATCCTTGAGCAAAATAGGCCCTTGCTCATAATTCAAAGCGAGTTCCAGCATTGCCCTCGTTCCATAGCGACCTCTCGTGGACATCTTCACATCACTTCTCCTCCAGCTACGGGCTTATATTCGGCCTGCAATCCCCAACGACAAAGATACAAACCAAAATGCGATTGAAATCATAAAAACAATCGATTCTATAAAAACAGTAGAACTAGTTTACCTTTTCTAAACGGCCTTGTCAACTGTTTTTTGCGATGCTGACAAAAGTAATCACCCGCTTTTTCTTTCTTTGTCACCGCCATCGGGAACTTCTGTTAAGTAATTTAGGCAAATTCGCCTGGCAAACTAGCTGGTCTCGATTTCTCGATGAGGCGACGAAAATCGGAATGTCGGGCTTCAGCTGAAAAGGTAGGGTTACGAATGGGCCACCACTGAGGATGAGAATAATCGCTATGAAGGACCTTATTATGATTTTAGTTTTTGTAAATTATTGATTAGAGGCACGAACATTGGGACTCTTTGCCTATATTCTGAATACTCGTCGAGAAATGTCACTTCCAGTTCGTTTTCCTCTCTTTTTGCCAACTTATAGTACATCCCCGCTAAAATGGGCCATGTGGTAAAGGTGATTATCGTTGGCCACTGAATTAGTGCCCCTACCGTAAGCATCATAAGTCCCAAATATTGCGGATGACGAAGATGTTGGTATATTCCATCGGTTACCAGTTCTCCTTTTGCCCTGTATATCTTTCGCCATCCCAAGTATATTAGGATAAATCCTGTCAACATGAGCAAAGACCCCAGTTGGCAAACGATCATCAACCAAACACCTCCTCCGAGGGCAATGCCGAGAAGATGGCCCAGACTGTGTTCAAAAGACAGCGACATACCCAAAAATGAGGAGATCAGATATATGGTGAGAGGAAATCCGTACATCTCCGTAAACAACGCAATTATGAACCCAGTGTACACACCTGCTGACCGCCATTCTCGCTTTTTTACAGGCATAAGGAAACTTAACGAGAAGACGAGAAAGAAGACTCTAGATATGAAAACCGCAGCCCAATTGCCGTAGTCGTAATGCTCCATCTTGATACCTCCGTAATGTCTGCAATTATAGCCGTCTACCCAACAGAACGACCACTTTGTCTATCCCCTTCGGGGATGATCGACACCAATAGGATGGGGACCTGTCCTAGTCAGAGACCGCCGTACGACATCTCCGAAGAGAGGGACCGGACTGAATCGTGCGAATGATGAGTGAATCACAGCAATCCATATCCAAGATTCGAAGCAACCCAGGCAAGCACCATAACAATTGTCGAAAGGGTCAGTGTTGCATAAAAAGCCTTTCTCATGTCGTAATTCAGAAGCTTTCGTAGCATACCACCGGTATAACGAGTCAGTTGGGCACGCTGTATGGTTCTTAACATCCAGACTATACCTGCTAAATTGGAGAGAATCCCCAACAGAAGAAAGAGTTTCTGGTAGTCTGCCAGGAATATAGCTAACCCTGCCAGCCCTATAACGGGTAATATTTCTGTCAAATGATGGGCGCAACAAGCTGCCATAGCGAGGGCTGAAACTCCACCGCTTGCCGTTATACTGGCAGTAGCAGAAGAGAGGTGTTTTTCTTTATAGAGACCTCGAACGTAAACAAAAAGTCCCACTTGGATTCCAAACCCAAAAGCAAGGGGGAAAATCCAATACCAAAGCCTTTGCATCTGGTAGAATAGTCCTGGTAAAGATTCAAGCAATCCAATCACAACTGCATAAATGAAGATTAAGCCCGCCCCTCCAAGAATTCCTATAAACGGCGGTGATCGTAACGGGCCCCTTCGCCTTATTGGTTGTTTTGCCGACAACCCTAAACTACTTTGTACGTTGGCCATAAGAATAATATCTCCTTTCCCGGATCCGGCTCCCGATTAACGCTTCTCATTGATGATCGACCTGCGCATGCCGGCGCATAAGAAAGGGAATAATTCTCAAAAGATCAATAAAAGTAAATACTGTTTCTACTTTATTCCTTAACAATGTTCCTGCGCATCATTAGAAGATGGATTAAAGGACAAAGGAGAATCAAAGCATAAAATCCCCAGGAACCAACAATTCCCAGAAAAGAAAGAACCGAAATTGCAATCAGTGGGATTGCACAACAAATGATCATAGCCCAAAAATGATTTTGCACTATATTTGGAAACAGGTCTTTCTTCATTTGTTATTCCGACTTTCTTGGGTTTGTTCTTTCGTAATTGATGCTTCAACTCTCGTAAAGGCAACATATATGCCAGGAATACTCAATCAGAATTAGCTATCATCGCTCCCTTCGCTCACCAGATAGAGGCCAGGGGATGACCCCTGACCTCCGACCTCTGTCTCCTAGTTGAGAGGCCGAACCCATCCGGTTGCCTTGTCAATGGCAAGCCTTGCTACAAGAGAATCCTCTTTTGTGCGGATCTCTCCCTCAAAGTAGGTTTCCTTATCCGTGATATTTCCCACCTTGAGGTTCGGGTTGCCACCGATGTAATTGGTGAGAATGGACTTTACGTCACTCTCAGTTACGGTTCCAGTCCCTTTAAACGTACCAGGGGCATTCGAGCAATAGCCTCTGTCGCCTGGACCCATCATGTGGCCTCCAGAGCCTGGACCCATCATGTGGCCTCCGTAGCCGCCATAACCCCCGCCGTGAGCAAATGCAATACCTCCCAAACCAACACCCAGTGCCACCACCAACACAATCAACCCTTTCTTCATTGTCTAATACCTCCTTTATTGTATTTTTGCATTAGGGTAATTGCAATGGCCGTGCCATGGGCATAAAAATTACATTAATCTACGTAACCATTGGAAATTCAAGATAGTTTTTAAAAGTGAAACGATGCCCAACCGTGGACAGGAGGTTCCTGTTGCATAATTATTTCCCACAGGAACCTTGAGAGAGATGAGGTACCGAGTAATTTTTATGCAGATGGCCATATCTCTATCCCATATTCCTGCATCTTGCCCTGAGAAGGTTTTTTTCTTAATCCAAGACCAGGCGCTGACTTGCCAGGCTCTCCTCACAAATGGGCCACTCACATAGCGGAACAGAGACAAGGTGGCATTATATTTGCGTTAAAGAAAGGTAGATGAAAAACGTTGAAAAATCTATAATAAGGAGGGAGTTCAATGGGATATATTATACCTCTGGTTCTCATCGGAGCCGTTACATATTGGTTCTTCTTGAGGAAGGGCGCTAGTGGTGGATGCTGTGGAGGAGGAACCTCCAAGGAACCTGAAAAAACAGATCATACAAAGGACTGTCACTGATCCTTTTTAGAGCCGCGTCTACGTCCGTAGAACAGGTTCTTATCTACTTTGCAGGGTAAACTCAACTGAAGATAAGAACCAAAGCTTCGAGGCGACCCTACACGTTGTTAATCAGAAGGTAACCTCCGGGTGGATTGAGTCGGTACGAATATTGACGTTGAAGGAGCTTCTTAGATAAAGGAGATCGAAGATGTGCCATATCATATTCATTGTGCCTTTCGCTTCGGTTTTGTTATTCTACATTCTCCCCTTTCGAGAGGCCTTTCTTTGGTTCACTATCATCAACGGTC
>JBDRGH010000025.1:0-2253 GCA_043818015.1 Pseudomonadota bacterium | reverse complement strand
AAAAAAACAAGAATCAATTCGTGATTTCAATTCGATTCGTAAAACAACTTGTTGTAATTGCCCCACCGGGTGCGGGCTTAAGGTGTTCTTGAGAGATCACACCATTGTAGATATTTATGGAGATGAAGAACATCCGATCAATAAGGGGGCAGTTTGCCCGAAGGGTCTGCTCAGTGCATTGCACCTTAGGCATCCTAAGAGGGTCCTCTATCCACAGATACGGGAAAGTCTTAACGACCCTTTTAGAATTGTAACGTGGGACGAAGCCTTATCCTTTACTGCAAAAAAACTTCAGGAGTTGTCGGAAAAAAGGGGAAAGGACTCCATTTTCATCTACGGGGACGAATCTACCCCCTTTGACTATTCGGCGGGGGCAAGCTTGTTCGGTACCTACTTGGGTACCCCCAATATACCATCTCGCTTTGCACCGCGTCCATTTAGCCATGAGGGAAGTATCAAAAAGATGTTTGGGGTTCCCGCGGCCCAATTATTGATGAATTCCCCGGCTGACTGGTGTAATAGCAGGTGCATTTTGCTATACGGGTGTGACCTCGCAGCCTCATACCCAATAACTTTTGGCCCCATTATCGACGCCCGGGATCGTGGCACGCCCCTTCTGGTTATCGATTCCCAAAAAACCATAACTGCCTCCAAGGCAACCCTGAGCCTAAGAGTAAAACCGGGAAGCGAAAGTACTATTCTGAAAGGAATTCTGAATCTCCTAATACACAAAGCCCTTATCGAAGTAGAGTTTTTGAGGGAAGCCGCGATTGATTTTTTTAGCCTTAGATCAAAGGTTAAACCATTCACTCCACAGAGGGTAGCCGAATCCTGCTGGGTAAAAGAGGAAGATCTGGAAAAAATGGCTGACCTCATTGGCAGGGCCAAACCTGTCCAGGTGATAGCCGGGGACTGGGCTACCCGACATCATCTTTCTGAGGAAGATCTCTTGATGTGCGGCGCGCTTGTATGCTTACGGGGCTCTATAGGTATCCCAGGGGGAGGACTAAATTTTCTGAATGTTTCACCCTTTCCTTTGGAAGGCCGGTTCCCGGCTACTAACAACACATTACAACCTGGCGAATCTTCATTCAGTTCTCTCTCTCTGGAGGAAGTGTTGCTTAACGCAACAAAAAAAGTCACTGCGTTACTGTGGTATGGCAACCCCTGTGCCAGATTGGCCGAAGGCAAAAGGACAAAGGCTGCGCTAAGAGATATCCCCTTAATTGTACATCTCTCATCGTATCCGAATGAAACGTATCATTATTCTCACGTTTCTTTTCCGATGAGTTCATGGCTGGAATATTCAGGTCTGGTCGCACATAACAATGGGAGGGCGCTTCAATGGCACCACAAGGTGGTCGATCCTCCGGGTCAGTGCAAATCCCCGATCGATTTTTGGTATGATCTTGCCAAGTGTTTGAATCCCGAAAGATATTTCCCATTGGAAGATAAGGATGGACTTGTGGATGCATCTAAGGCCACTGACTTCTTTTTGCAGCAGAACCCTTTAACAATGTTCGCATCCGTCGAGAAGCTGGATCCTGAAAAAAATCCGCCAGGCGGGTTACTCTGGCCATGTGTACAAGAGGCGGATCTCGAATTTGAAAACAACCGATTTATTAAAGGCAATATAAGGGGAAGGAACATACTATTTCAAAGAGGCCATGATTACCCCCTCACTGACAGGCGTTTCCCAACTCCGGGTGGAAGGATCTCTTTTGCCTGTTTTGACCAGACCGAAGGAGAAGATAGGACAAACGAACAAGGGCAAAGTTTTCAGGAGAGTGTTGTTGACTCACGCATGTCTGAACAGGATAGCGATTTTCCACTACTACTCATTACCGGGGTGCCAGTAGACTTTGTTGAGGAATTTGGATATTTCGTCAACGATAGGGATAAATACACCAAACGCATGATACTTGAATTGCACCCCCAGTTAGGCACCATTCTAGAGATAATTAGCGGCGAGACAATTATCGTAGAAAATGAACGGGGGAACTTTTCCGTTCCCGTATGCCTGAACGAAAAGGTGGACCCAAGAGTACTCTGGTGCCCGGACGGCGTCGACCCCTACCAGCCCTACTTTGCCTGCGAGAGTCCTTACTCTCTTTTTGAGGCCCCAGACCGCGGGCGAGGGGCGAGGCCTTTTACGAAGGTTACCATCTACAAGCCCGGCGGGAATAAGAGAAAGACCCGCGAGCAGATCGTCAACTTCCTAAAAAGCTCTGCATCAAATAGTTAGTACTTTTG
>JBDRGH010000024.1:0-3632 GCA_043818015.1 Pseudomonadota bacterium | reverse complement strand
CCATGCTGAGATCAGAATTCCTCGTAAAAAAATCATCCTTCTTCGTCTTCATATTCAGTACCTCCTAAGAAGGCATCCTTAAAGATCCTCCAGTTAGATTTTATGTCATACTCAGCAAAAGTTAAAGCTTCATTGTAATCTTCGGTAAATATAGGTGTTTTACGTTTATTACCTTTTTTATCCATAATATCCCGATGAGCATACCCGTGTTCCGTATCATATCTTACCACGGGAAGCCACTTCCCTTCCAGTCTCGTCTCATATTGCACCACAAACCTGAGTATATTACTTCTAAATCTGATATGAATATGCCGATATCGATCCTCTGGGGTTAACATCGCGATAAACTTTATCTCTTTTAGCAAAAGAGTTCCCTATCGACCTTCCCCAAGCTCCCTAATCTTGAACCCAATTGAGAGCCCTTCCATCGTGACTTGCCCAGGTTGATTCACTCCTTCTCGCTTATTGTAAACGTGCGATTTTCAAATGATGGATAACAAATAACGAATTAGCCTTTGCAGCCTCTTAAGATATTCACTACCCGCTCTAAATCCTCTTCGGTCATTTGGGTTCCGGAGGGGAGGCATAATCCTCGTTCAAATAAATCTTCGCTGATATAGAAGAAGTTGACTTCAAAAGTAAGTCAGAAGGGATGGTCTGTTTCGTCTATTCCGCCTATCTTGTCTGTCTTGTCTATTTGGTCTATGCAGTGATATAGAAGAAGTTGACTTAAATAGTAAGTCAGGAAGGATCATAACCTCAAAAATTTAATTCCTTCAATCTTTACAACTCACCCATTCTTCGCATTTCCTGCACTACCTCTCTCTCACCCGCCGATAAATCATACTGGGTACAAAACCGAGTTCTTTTTGAATGAGGCTGCCGTCAACGGCAATATCTTCGGTGTATTTATTTATCGTGGCCCGACCAACGGGTGACTGATATCCTATCATACGCCCAGCATCTTCCAATATTCCTGCTACTAAGCGGACTGGGGCGACTGGCAATGATATTTGGGGTGGGGTGCGACCAAGCGCTTCACACATCGCCGAGATGATCTCAGTCATTGTATGATACTGGCCATCGGATACATTGAAAACTCTTCCTGCTGCAGGGTGCTGTGCCGCTAATTTAGCATAATCTTTAGCTTTGCGATTTGAACTCCGGGTGAACGGGTCTGAAGGAGATTGCCCCATTTTCCTTCTTGTATTGTTCAGCGATTCTATAAAAAATAGACCCGTCCACTTTTCCCGCCCAGGGAAAAGTTTTATCGCGGTGGGTCTAAGGTTGTGTAATATCCTTAGGGGAAGACAATCGTTTTAACCATGCAACAGAGTCAAAATCGCTATCGAAGGTAGCAATACTTTCGATGCCCAATTCACGACACCCCAAGGCAACCAGGATGTCATTGAAGTTTAAAGCTCCTACAGAGCCACGAACCAAACCTATGATCTCTCTATAGAAACGTTTGGTTTCCGTTGAAATCCAAATAATAGAATCTTCAGGAACTTGTGAAACTATTTGAGTTAACAATTCGGTAAATTCAGAGGAACGCTTCCGCTCTTTCGCCCTTCGAGCCAAAACGTTGATGGCTTCGCTAACAACACAATCAAAGTAAACCACCCCACCCTTCCGGGTGGGGCATTCTGGGTGGGGTGGTAAACCATATGCGCTTGATCAACCTCAAGAGCATCTCGAAGAGTGACAGCGGCAGAGTGCCATATATCCCGGCTATCCACCAAGCCTACCAACAGGCTCGTATCCAAGGCAACCGGTTTAGGTAGACTCATCGTAAAGCTTTTCAGAATCGACCAATGCATCGCCTCCCCAAGCCACCAGACCCGTTAGGTGATCAAGAGTAGAAGCCGGGAGAGAAGGTACGAAAGGATGATCTTCTTGAACCTTACGAGTTCTCAAGAATACCACAAAATCTAATATTTCCATTAATTTATCCGGTGGTAACTCATCCAATTCTCTCATCAATCGTTGTTTGAGTTTAACTCCAGCTGTTTTCATTACCGATCCTCCTTTAGCATCGGATCCCCACTATCGGCCAATCTTATTATAATCTGTTCCACCCTTATCGTCCAGCATTATTCGTTCATATTCTGTCGGCAACCTCCCCGCTGAACAAAATTTTTGGCAAGCGGGGCTCCGGTTCCTCATCCGCCGGGAGCGAAATCCGCCCAAGCATGATAGAAAGGTGAAACCAAAATTTAGCTTGCATTGTATCTTATATCGAAACTCGGAACCAGATTTGCCTGTTAATCAATCTTTGACTTAAAAATTAAGTCAGAAAGGCATAACTGTGTTGAGTGGTTGGGTTTAGGGAGGGTTGGGGAATTAACGAATAACTTATAACTTATTAACTAGTTGTCTGCCCCATCCCTCGTCCGTCGTGTATCGTCTATCGTTTACTTCAAACGTTTTCCGTGGCCTACTAAAATTTATCTTGACAGGATTCTTGGATATATGATATATAAATCATATATGCGATATATATCATCTATCGGAAAAGAAATTAGAGAGATTGCCAGGAAGAAAGGGATCACATTGTATCGGATCTCAAAGGATCTGGGGATTCCGAATGAAAGCCTGTTGCGGTCCCTGAAAGAGGATGCCAACCCAGAATGGAAAACGATCAAGAAGCTCCTTGATTATCTGGGATATGAAATCAGGCTGGTTAAGAAAAAAGATGAAACGTAATAAGTATTTTCAGAGTCTGTTTCTCATCTTAACGATTCTTTTGGTCTTTTTTACCGCCTCCTTTGCCCGAGACCTGGTCACAGTTCGGAGGGTTATCGATGGCGACACGTTTATCCTTGACAGCGGCGAGAAAGTGAGGCTCATCGGAGTGGACACCCCAGAAACGAAACATCCCCAAAAACCTGTCCAGTATTTTGCAAAAGAAGCCTCTGAGTTTACCAGGCGGATGATAGAAGGAAAGACGATCCTCCTGAAGTATGACGGGAAAAGAAGCGACAGATATGGTCGCCTCCTTGCATATGTTTACCCTGTTGTTGTATGAAGATTGGGTTCGCGAGCGAATGGAGCTACTTGAAGATTCATCCATCCTTTGGCAAAGGGGGGCAATTTAATTCAACGACACAGGGTATATCTGCATGACGGGACATTCCTTAACGCCGAGATCGTCAAGCAAGGATACGGTTTTGCCTATATCCGTTATCCGTTTAAGTATCTCTATGAATTCAGGAACTACGAAAGAGAAGCGAGGGAAAATGGCAGAGGTCTGTGGAGCATCAAGCAATAATGGATTATCCCGGTCACTCCCTGAACTGTCCAGTGTCGATCCACTCCTTCTTGAGGACCGACCAGAAGTCCTCTGCAAGGCCTCTCAGGATATACTCATAAGGCAGCCACCCATAACCTTCTTCTCCCCATTCCTTTCCCCACGAATTTCTGATGAAGTTGAGAACTTGAGAAGTTACGAAGTTGGGAAACATAACTTTTCACTACTCTTTTCCATAGAATTAAGCATCGATATAATCCTTTCATACTCGGCATCAAGTTCTCTAAATGACATCTCATTGATGTATTTACAAGCCAGACAAAATTCCAACCAGCTTTGTGTCTCCGAGGCCTCCTGCATCGCATCTGTTAGCTTGTTCTTG
>JBDRGH010000023.1:0-3774 GCA_043818015.1 Pseudomonadota bacterium | reverse complement strand
AAGTCATAAGACACATTGTTAACCCTGGCAAAACAAAACCAACCTGCGTCCAGATTTTTTTCTAACATCATACGACAGATTTTTTCTACCCGCCTCGGGTTTATGGTAAAGGTATCATCGACTATGATAATGTCTTGAACACCGTAATCGTTAACCAGATGTTCCATCTCGGAGACTACGTACTCAGGACGGTTTGACCGAAACCGAGTACCCATGGTTACCTCTGTAGCACAGAAGGTACACTTAGCCGGGCATCCTCTGCTGGTAATCATTGTGGCACTCTTCCTTCCTCGATAAAGGTGTACCTGGGGTCTATAAAGATCCAAGTCTACGAGGTCCCTGGCAGGAAATGGGATTCCATCCAGATCCTGCATCAAAGGTCTCGGAGGAGTCCGGTAAAAGGTTCCATCCTTTCTCAGCATTAAACCTCTTATATCTTCCAACCCTGGGTTCCCTTCTTCCAAGGCATTACACAGCTCCAGCATGGTTTCCTCTCCCTCACCAATCACTACCAGATCAAACTGAGGGTATCTCTTGAGAACTTCCTCAGGCAGAGCTGAGGCGTGTACGCCTCCCACTACTATGACGGCCTCGGTCTCTTCCCTCGCGAGCAATCCCATCTTCTGAGCACCTTTAAAATTGGGTGTAGCACTGGAGACGCCGACCAGATCGGGCTTTTTCATCCTCAAGTATGCCCTTATATCTTCCGCTGTCATCCCCAGAGGCTCCGAGTCTAATATAGAAACCTCGTGGCCACCTCTCCGGAGATAGGAAGCAATATATCCCACTCCCAAAGCAAAGGTATGGTTTCTACCTACGTTTATTGAACCATAGAGATCGAGATAGGGAGCACTGATAAGTACAACCTTCATAGCCAACACTCACTACATTTTGGTGCATATTTGACGCCCGAGCCGAAACACTTTCAATCCTGCCCTCGCTTTTCTCCTAAATTCGCCGAACGAGCGCACTTTCAGAATGTTCCTCATAATATACCCGGGCCTTAGATAGAAACTTCCATATGCCGTATTCAGTAATCCCATAAGCTCCTCCTTAGGGAGTATCTCTTCCCAAACAGGGGTCTCAAAGTTCTCATCTGGATTTTCTGCAAATTTCTTCCAGTAATCTTCCTTTATTACCCCGCTCTCCAGTCCCTGTCTATACAGTTCAGTGGCAGGGTAAGGAGTCGTTATCGTAAACTGAGCAAAGTCAGGCTTAAGCTTCAAAGCAAAGTCAATGGTCTTCTTAATATCCTCTCGATCTTCCTCTGGAGAACCCAACATGAAGTCTGCTAGAGTGGTTATACCGAGCTCCCTTGTCATCTTTATGGCCTTTTCTGACTGCTCCACGGTCGTCCCCTTTTTCAATGCCTTGAGTACCTTTTCTGTACCCGCTTCAACCCCATAGGATATCCGTTTGCAGCCCGCTTTTTTCAGCTGTTTTAGCATCTCATAGTCAACGGTATTCACCCTTGATCTTATATCCCAACTGATATCCAACCTGCGCCGAATAATCTCCTCACATACCTCAAATACCCTATCTCTCTGCAAGGTAAAGATATCATCAAAGATCATGAATTCCCGAATCCCCATCTTTACACACTCTTCCATCTCATCCACAACATTGATGCCCGATCTGGTCCTGTACTTCTTCCCCATATGGGGTCTGTGACAGTAGATGCAGGAAAACGGACAGCCACGGCTGGTCATCATGGTGGTCATCAAAGAATCTTTAGCGAGGACAGAGTTATACTTCTTATAGGGAATTATTCCTCGGTCTGGAAAAGGAAGGGAATCTAGATTCGTATTAAATTCTCTCGGTCCGGCGTTTACAGGCCCACTGCCATCCTTAGAGACGACCCCCTTTACCTCGCTCAGTGGTGTTTTCCTCTCTAAAGCGTTAACCAGTTCCCCAAACGCTATCTCTCCCTCCCCTAAAATGAGGGAATCAACAAAAGGGAATTTTATAGTTTCATATGGATAGATATAGACGTGAGGTCCACCCAAGCAGATATGGATATTACCATCAATCGTTTTTACCATCTTGGCTATGTTGATGACGTCGAGCAAGGCAAAGGTGAGAGTGGTTATACCAATGACGTCTGGGGATACCCGCCTTATCTCGGCTTCTATCTCCGGATAGGTCAATCCATCTGCTTGGGTATCTAAGATCTCTACGGAGTGCTTCGTATTTTCCTTGAGAAATGCAGCGATATACATCAGGCCCAACGGTGGATAGATACCGCTTTCCTCCTCAAAGATATCAGACGAGTCGCCCCGGATAACATTGAACGAAGGTGGTGATATCAGCAGTACTTTCATAGTTACAATTTTGTGTGGTTCCTCTCCTATTCAGTGCACCTCGAAACATTCCCTTTTCCGCTCCGAAGCACAGGTTTTTTGACCCATCTATGACTCACTTCAGGCATTTTCAGAAACTCCCCGCCTCTGGCGGGTCAAACACCTGAAAATGCATATCTTCCGCTTCATCAAGATGGGTACCCCAAAAATCCTGTTCACCTGTCTGCGTGCAACGCACAGGCAGATGTTCGCTCCAAAGGAAATGTTTCATTTCTTAAGATGGACTGTTTAGGCGGTAAAAACGTTCAAAGATTCCTTACTCGAATCCACGAATCCTTGACCCCTCGAATCCTCCTAATACATCAACTAATTAGTTGGTGAAAAGGATTCTAGGATGCAAGGGGTCAAGTGTTTGTTCTCCAACGATTTTATGAGTCCCTTCCGCAACTTCGCGACCTCTCCTGTCCCATTTTGAAGTTCCTTCAATTTCCCGGTCTCGATGCAACCCAAGTCTCCAGACACTAATATTTGAGTCTCTAATTAGTTCACTCGAATCCCTGAATCCTCGACTCCTCGAATCCTCCTAGTACATTCAACTAATTTCCAGATGATCCTTTCTTGCTTAGTATATCTTTTGCCTTTTGTATATTTTCCTTGGCAATCCTATTTCGACTATCTATCGTGATGACCTTTTTCCAATACTCAATCGCTTCTTCTAATCTTCCCTGCTTGGCTTTAATCACCCCGATATTGGTTAAAGCCGAGATGTTTCGGGGGTCAAACGATAGCAAGGACAGATATTGCCTAAGAGAGGGCTCCAAGTTGCCCAATTTCATATAGATATAACCTAATGAAGAGTATCCTTCCCTAAAATCAGGACTGAATCTCAGTGCCCTTTCGAATTCCTTTATTACCTTAGATGCCCTATTGGGGCTATCTAAATAAATATCAAGGTAGGAAAGGCTCGGACTCGGCTTAATCCAATTATACCCAAATCTTTCAATGATATCATCATTCCTACCATTTTTTTTGACATAAAGCAAAAAACTATTGTCCCAATAAACGAGATACCAGCCTTGCTTCTCACTGAAGTACTTGTCTAAGTGATCCTTAATGGCCACCAAGGCGTAGTCGAAAGCATATCTTCTCTCTAGAGAACTCCAGGAATCAGTGTCAACATGGGCTCTAATAAACGTAGGCAACAGGTCGGAAAAACCCTGAGCATCGCAGTAAAAGACCTGCCTTTCCGGAAAAGTGCTCCATATCAGGTATCCACCTATCTCCAGTGAGTTAAACATCTTGCCTTTTATGTTCGTTTCCTCAATAAATTCCGTTGCCTTCGCTGGCACGAGAAACAAGTTGTTTTGCGTATCCCACCTCGAATGGACATTTGGCAGAAGGAGGAGAAAAAGAAAGATAACAGACGGGACCAATTTTATGCCTGTAATCTTAAGAGAATTATCGGGCACTACCC
>JBDRGH010000022.1:0-3619 GCA_043818015.1 Pseudomonadota bacterium | reverse complement strand
CGCTTAATGGGGACGTGCTCCTGTATACCCTATAGCCGGCAAGGTCCTTTTCAGTATTCTTTTCCCATTTAAGGTTAACTAACTCATTCCTTCCGTGAGAGGAAAGTCCTCTCGGTATAGCCGGAGGCGTCGTATCGATAGTTACCGTACTTAATACATCTATCCACTTTGCGGTGTTTCCTGCATCATCGGCTAAGTAAGCAGTTACCAGGGCCTCAGTGACATTGTCCCCCGGCATTACCTGGTAGGTTCCGGCATAACTTCCTGGCTCCACTTCCCTCATGGGTAACCCTTTCCTGAAATCCCCAAGGTCAAAGGAGGCGTGTTTCTTCGGGTCTCCTTCCATGGCAACTTTGATGGTATCCCCAACTTTTTTCGGGATTCCTCCGGTATCCTGAACCAATATAGTTATGGTTGGTGGCCGTAATGACTCTGCAATAGTTGGCGCTGGGAGAGTCTTTACCATATCCCTGAAGAGGTCATCCGAAGCCCGAAGGAGCTCGATCTGTCGTACGTTCATAGCGGCCGAAATGGCAGTCAATATCAGCCCCACGGGCGTGGTTGATATGCCTCCTTGGTGTTTTCTAGAAACATTCTCGGCTTCCCAAAGGAGATTATTCGTCTTTGAGTCGACCATCCGTACACGGGCGCCGACAGCCACCTGAGAGTAAATACCAGCAAATATCCTATCATAGTGCGTTATCTCTCCGTAGATGACGGCATCAGCGTTCAATATCTCTCCGAGCTTTTTGCTATTACACTCCGCTACCTTCAGAGAGGTATCAAGGCCTGCCTTCTTGAGCAGGTCATCAATCTTGTACAGCTCTCGATCAGTATAGGGCAGAGAACTGAAGTGGTTGTAGAAACTCTTCCTCACGACCTCAAACGCCTCCTGCTTTCCAGTCTTATTTACAAGAGGGAGGATGGCTACCGTCTTTGGCTGGTGTCCTTCCAGGTAATCTCCTACTTTATAACTTCCCCCAAAAAGGTCGGTAATCCGAGGGGAAACCTGTGTCTTCCTGGTGGATACGCAACCCGAGATAGTGAAGATCAAAACAAATCCTAAGATACTCAGGGATCTTGCCTTCATATTCTTCGCCTCCGCTGGGGCTCTCAGGTCAGTCGGTTACTATATTTACCAACTTCTTTGGAACAAAGATGACCCTTTTTATCCTACGATCTCCCAATAGTTCCTTTACTCTTGGGGTACCAAGGGCTGCTTCCTTAATTTCCGCTTCAGAAGACGAAGCACTCACCGTGATTCTGCTTCTCAACTTACCGTTGACCTGGATAACTATCAGTACTTCATCCTCCTTAATAATCTCTTCACTGTAAGACGGCCACGTGACCTTGATTGTGCTCTCCTTCCCCCCAAGTTTCTCCCACAGTTCTTCGCAAATGTGTGGCACGACGGGGGAGAGGAGAATAATTACCGTTTGAATTGCCTCCCTGAATACAGAGAGCGAGAGATGGTCCCCCTCACTCTCTATATCGAACTGATAAATAGCATTGACCAATTCCATAATAGCGCTGATGGCGGTGTTAAAATGAAACCTTTCTTCAATATCCTCTGTTGCCTTCTTTATTGTTTGATGGGTCTTACGGCGTAAATTCCTCAAATTGTCCGGGAGGGGCTCTCCTCCGGCATAAGGCTGAAGATCCTTTATCTTTTCGAGGTTCCCGGCTACCATTCGCCAGACCCTGTTAAGAAATCTAAAAGCCCCCTCTACTCCCTGGTCACTCCAATCGAGGTCTCTCTCCGGGGGGGACGTAAAGAGGATGAACAATCGGGTTGTATCTGCCCCATATTTATTTATAATATCGTTAGGATCAACGACATTTCCTTTGGATTTGGCCATCTTTGCCCCATCTTTTATGACCATCCCCTGCGTTAGAAGCTTGTCATAAGGTTCTCCCACCTTTAGAAGCCCTGCATCCCTGAGTACCATGCTAAAGAAACGGGAGTACAAGAGGTGGAGGATGGCATGCTCAATGCCGCCAATATATTGGTCAACTGGCATCCAGTAATCTACCGCCTCTTTGTCCAGGGGACCCTTATCATATCTCGGACAGGTATATCTGTCGAAGTACCACGACGAACAGATAAAGGTATCGAGCGTATCAACCTCTCTCCGTGCTCTGCTATTGCACTTGGGGCACCGGGTGTAGAGAAAGGATTCTGTTTCCGGTAGGGGAGACCTTCCGTCTTCTGGAAATTCTACCTCAAGAGGCAATATGACCGGCAGCTGTTCATATGCAACGGGAACGGTGCCGCATTTATCACAATAGACTATGGGAATCGGTGTTCCCCAATACCTCTGCCTCGATACACCCCAATCCCTGATCCGATAATTCACCGTCCTTTTACCAATTTCTTTCTCCTCTAGGTACTCGCCTATTTTATCCAATGCCTCTAAACTGTTAGTCCCATTAAATTGTCCTGAATTTACCAGATACCCCTCTCCTACATAAGCTTCTGTCATAGTATCTTCATCGAGGGTGCTGTCGAAGGGATGGATTACTATCTTCACCGGGATATTGTATTTCCTGGCAAAATCAAGATCCCTCTGGTCATGAGCAGGTACCGCCATGACAGCGCCGGTACCATATTCCATCAAGACAAAATTGGCAACCCATATAGGAATCTTCTCACTTGTCAGGGGGTTGATAGCGTACCTACCAGTAAAGACCCCCTTCTTTTCTACATCTTCCGCCGAACGCCTGATCTTATCCTCCCGGGATACCTGAGTAATGAAGTCTAAGACCTCTTTTTCCTGACTGGTACCAGCCGATAACTCTTTAGCAAGGGGATGTTCTGGGGCTAAGCTCATAAATGTTGCACCGTAAAGGGTATCCTGCCTTGTGGTAAATACTCTGATCACTTTGTCTGAATCTGTCACCGGAAAATTCACTTCAGCTCCATAGCTTTTGCCAATCCAGTTCCTCTGCATAGTTAAGACCTTTTCCGGCCATCCGCCAGAGAGTTCATCGCATCCCCTTAAGAGTTCTTCCGCGTACTCTGTAATCTTTAGAAACCACTGCTCCAGCTCCTTTTGAGTAACTTCTGTCCCACAACGCCAACAGAGTCCGGCCTCAACCTGTTCATTAGCTAGGACGGTTTTACATGATTCACACCAATTTACGAACGAGTTTTTTCTGTACGCTAGGCCTCTCTCGTACATCTTGAGAAAAAACCACTGGTTCCACTTATAGTAACCGGGATGGCAGGAGGCAATTTCCCTGTCCCAATCGTAGCTCAATCCCATTCTCTTTAATTGGTGCCTCATATAATCGATATTTTCGTATGTCCATTTTGCAGGATGGGTCTTGTTTTCAATAGCCGCATTTTCAGCAGGCATCCCAAAAGCGTCCCACCCCATGGGATGGAGTACGTTATAACCCTGCATCATTTTGTAACGGGCAACTACATCGCCTATCGAATAATTTCTCACATGGCCCATATGGATCCTTCCTGAAGGGTAAGGAAACATCTCAAGGATATAGTATTTTTTCTTTGTAGTGTCTTCAGATACCTTGAATAACTTCTTCTCTTGCCAGTATCTCTGCCACTTCTCCTCTGTCTCTTGTGGATTGTATCTTTCTACCATCGAGAATCCTC
>JBDRGH010000021.1:0-3601 GCA_043818015.1 Pseudomonadota bacterium | reverse complement strand
GCCTCTATGACCTCTTGGTTCTCTTCAGAAGTAATAGTGCAGGTGCTGTATACCATTATCCCCTCTTCCTTCAGATAACCAGCCAGATTGTCCAGAATACTCGATTGAAGCCTTTTGAGACGAGTAATATGTTCTTCTCTTTTCTTCCACTTACTATCAGGGTTCCTTCTCAGCACCCCCATGCCGGAACACGGTGCATCGACCAAGATCCTGTGGAATTTCTCTTCAAACTCCAGGGGGAGGGAGGCATCCTGGTTTAAGGCCTTCACGTTGGTAACCCCCAACCTCTCACAGTTCTCCTCAAGAAGCGCAAGCTTGGAGGCACTGATATCTAGTGCATATATTTCGCCACTATTCTTCATCAGTTGGGCTATATGGGTGGTCTTGCCACCCGGCGCAGCGCAGGCGTCGAGGACTCTCTGCTGAGGTTTGAGAGCAAGGATGTGGGAGGTAAACTGGGACGCCTCATCCTGGACCTGGAACCATCCTCCCTGAAAAGAAGGAAGGGCTGTGATGTCAGAAGCACCTCTGATCGCTATCCCTTCGGGGGAGTACGGAGTAAATGAGATCGCCGCAACATCCGACTCCAGGTCCTTGAATAGCTCTTCCCTTGAGACCTTCAAGGTGTTCGTCCTTAGGTGACGGGTTGAACCTCGTTGTTTATCCGACAAAGATCGATAGTAGCTTCCACCCCAAAACTATTCAGCCATCTCTTCACCATCCAGAGGGGGTGGGAGTATACTACGGATATGTGCAGTTCAGGGTCTCTTTCAATATCAGGGTACGTTATCTTGTCCCGTGCCCGGTCAATGGCCCGCAGATTGGCATTTACAAAATTGACTTTGCCCCTATGTCCCGAGGCCTCCGCCAATTTAACTGACTCGCTTACCGCAGCAAAAGACGGTACTTTGCTCAAAAAGAGGAGCTGATAAACTCCCAGCCTGATTATATTCAATATCGATGAATCGAGCCCCTCTGGGGGGATCTTCGAAAACCGACTTATAACCCAGTCGATCTTTCCCCGCCATCGAAGGGTCCCATAAACCAGTTCCGAAATAAAGGCCCTATCCAAAGGGGTAAGGAAATTACTCTTCCTGAGGGTACTATTCAATAACGCATCTGCGTACGCTCCTTGAGTGTCCACTCGCTCGAAGATTTCCAATGCTATTTGTCGGGCTGACTTTATCTTTTCCCCTCCGGATCATTTGCCTGCTCAGTATGAAACTGGGCATGTTAAGTGCCTAGAAATATCTTCATTGCCCTTTTGACCTCGCCCATGTCGACCGTAGTATTGAAACAGGGACCGTAAGGCCGCACATTGAGTATTCCGTAAACCGGGATCGGGTAACTATCTTGAATGCCACTGGTAAGGTCCCTCTCACAGGCTGTCGCAATAATGAGTTCGGGCTTCTTCTCCACTACAATCCTTCTGGCAATGGTTCCTCCCGTGGCTACAGAGAGTTTAACGTGGCTGTGGTCAGCCAGTTCTACCAGTTCTTTGATCTCACACTTTCCACACCTCTGGCAGTTTTCTACATCCCCGGTGATCCTTACCTTGCATTCATTGTCCTGGAGGCAGTGGGGCATCAAGAGTAATAACCTTTCCGGTCTCACCCTGAATCGCTGGGAGAGAACAAGTTGATTATTTATCTCAACAAAGGACTGCTGGATTTTTTCTTTTGATATCCCTAAAAGTTTGCCGAGGAGCACCATCAGAGGGAAGACGATGTGTACCACAACCCCTCTTAATTTGTTCGAAAATAATACTTCTCTTTCTAAGACAACCGTTGAGGTCAAGAGTACTATACCAGTCGTAATAATCAGGATGATTATCCCCAGAAGAACCCCAAAAACCAAAGGTAGCCCGTGATAGATAGTGGTGAGTCCCACATACGGCACCCACCAGATAAGAAAGGCTAGGAGTAACAAAATTAAGCCCGAGAAGGCCAGTAGACCCACGAATACAACTTTTTGAGACCTTCCCGATCCTTTTTGCATATCTTGTGAAAGATTTGAATCCATTCTTACCCTAAAGTTGTCCCAAGACCGATTTTATGGCCGTGGCCCCGCAGGAAGTCGGCTACACCCATTTTCTTGTGTCCCTGCAACTGTACTTCCGTTATCAAAAGAAATCCGTGACCCGTAGAAACTCTTATTCCTTCTCTATCTAACCCTGCAATGGTTCCTGGAGCAGTCTCCTTTGGATCCTCTTCCAATGCAGTACCCTTGAGGATCTTGAGTATCTTCCCCTGAAGGTGGGTAAAGCTTCCTGGCCACGGTGTTAGAGCTCTGATTAGGTTTGAGATCTGTCTGGCCTCTTTTCCCCAATCGATGAGCCCGTCCCCCTTTTTCAACATGGGAGCGAGGGTTGCTTTAGCGTGATCTTGAGGGACAGGAGTCATGGTGCCTTCTTTGAGCCTTTGGAGGGTTTCCAGCAATAACTCGGCTCCTATGCTTGCCAGTTTGTCGTGCAGGCTTTCGGCGGTATCACCTTCTTCGATCTCCACCTCTTGTTGAAGCAAGATGTCTCCAGTATCCAACCCCTCATCCATGAGCATGGTAGTAACACCGGTGACGTTCTGGCCGTTGATAAGGGCCCAATTGATGGGAGCCGCCCCGCGATATCTGGGAAGGAGGGATGCGTGTACATTGATGCAACCAAAGCGAGGTATGTTGAGGATGTCTTTCGGGAGAATATGACCAAAGGCCACCACGACAATCGCATCCGGAATCAATGCTCGCAATTGTGAGATGAAGGAGTCATCGTTGGCCTTTTCAGGCTGAAACACTGCAATGCCCTTCCGCTCAGCCAGCTCTTTGACTGGTGAAGGGTTTAGCTTCCTTCCCCTGCCTTTCGGGCGATCGGGTCTCGTCACAATGGCGACCACATTCTCGCTACCGGCAATAAGGAGGTCCAGGGCCGGAATGGCAAAACCTGGTGTTCCCATGAATACAATCTTCATTCTTGCATTCTCTAAAAGGCTATGTCTTCTTTTTCTGTAGCTTTTTCTTGTAGATATCCCTCTTCAATCGGCTGACCCGGTCTATGATAAGAAGGCCATCAAGGTGATCGATCTCGTGTTGGAAGGTAATGGCGAGTAAACCCTCTGCAAGGATTTGAATCTCCCTTCCTTCAAGATCCAACCCCTTGACAAGTAATCGCTCCTTTCTTTGAATGGCCTCTCTAAAGTCAGAGACGCTTAAACAGCCCTCTTCCTCACTACAGGTGCCTTCCGAAGAGACGATCTCTGGATTAATCAATACTATCAGTTCTTCTCCTTGGCGGGTTACGTCGAGGGTGATCACCCGAAGAGACTCACCAACCTGAGGAGCCGCTAACCCTATCCCCGGGAGTGCGTACATGGTTTCAACCATATCCTCTACCAGCTTTTTTATCTTTTCGTCTATCACTTCGACAGGGTTTGCCTTCTCCGTGAGGATAGGGTCAGGGTACTGTAAGAGTTTTAGAATAGACATGTGACAACTCCCTTTTCATCCAAATTTCAGGACGTGTAACAGGTAAGCACAAATACGTGGCGTATGAGCTTTGTACCACCTACAGCATATTAATCGGGTCTACATCCACAGATAATGTAACTCC